>CAZIMU010000069.1:0-9181 GCA_964540355.1 uncultured Fibrobacteraceae bacterium
ACAGACATTTGGTAGAGATTTTATAGATAGGCGTTTTTTATTGTTCTGGTAATCAGCGTTTACTATATTTCAAGTAATGTGTGATTATAGAGTTGATTTATTTAACAATAATTAATACTGAACCTCCGTTTTTGTTCGTTACCTATTAGACGTAAAAAAACGGGAAAAAAATTCTAAAAAGTGAAAAAATTTTAAAAATAGGCAAAAAAGATGTTTTTTGCCTAAAATATTGGTGCTGTTAGCTTAGGTTTGCGGCTTGGCTATGCAGTTGCAGAGCGAGTTTGTTTAAGAAGGTGGTTCTCAATATCGGCAGCAGTATAGCCTTTCTTTATGAGGGCTAGAACTTCGTTGCTTTTGTCTTTGCTACCCTTTTCGTGACCATCCTCGCTAGCTTCTTCCCTTGCCACCGCCAAGGCATCGTCCATATTCCATTCAGTAAAAAGCATATTCAACACCTCCGAAGCGTGCTTCTCTAGGAAATATACTAAAATATTGCGTTTTATGCAACTCTTTATCGCTGCCTCCACGGCTTCTGCCAGTTCCATTGTCTGCCGATTCTTGTTCACTTCCGCTATAAGCTCGTTGTAACCGTTCAAAACAGGGCTTTTATTCGCTATCTCCGCATTGCGACCCTTGTTGATGTTGTAAACGCTTGCTACAAGCTCAAGATTGTCTTTACCTTTGGTTTTAAAAGAATCGGAAAGTCTAAGTTCCTTGAAATCTGGAAACTCGTCTTTGCCGTTGTACAGAACTATGAACTCCGGCGCAGGAATTTTTATCAGCTTCTCTCTGTACAAATCCTTGCCCTTAGTTATTCGCTCGTATTCCCTACCTAAATACATCAGCATCCTAAGCGGTATGTTGTTATTTATGCTTGATTGGTGCTCCATCAGAACTACAAGCCTATCATCCACCACGAAAGCTACATCGTTCAATTGCCCTTTGAATAGGGCATTTGAAAGCGTGACTATCTCTATTTTCGTGTCTGGCGGGTAGTTTTGCCCTGTCACTGCATTGTAAAGTTCCAATGCGGCAGGTGGATCATTGAACAGCAATGTGAAAACGCTGTCTTTGTGATTGCGATTGGTGTTGATCTCGGTCATTTTGAACCTCCGTTTTTGTTCGTTACCTATTAGACGTAAAAAAACGGGAAAAAAATTCAAAAAAGTGAAAAAAGTGAAAAAAAATTTTAATCACGACAATAATGTTTTCTATCTTACACCCTATGCCTATAGTTCAAAATTGTCCAAATATCAAAGCAAACAAAGAGCAATGCACCTGCCCTAGCAAAGAGTGCGAAAAACACGGTTTTTGCTGCCAGTGCGTTGCAAGTCACAAAAAACAAGGAAATTTGCCGCTTTGCCTAAGGGGAAAGGGATGAAGGAATTTTCCGTAGCAGTTTTACCCGGAGACGGTATTGGCCCCGAAGTTATGAAAGAGGGCGTTAAGGTTCTGGAAGCTGCTGGTAAAAAATTTGGTTTTTCTCTGAAATTGGAATATGCTCCAGTTGGCGGTGCGGCTTATGATTTGCACAAACACCCTCTGCCCGAAAGCACAATTAAAGTTGCCGAATCCGCTCAAGCCATACTATTTGGCTCGGTTGGCGGACCAAAATGGGAAAAATTGCCGCCAGAACTCCAACCCGAAAGGGGTGCGCTTTTGCCGCTTCGCAAACATTTTAAACTTTATTGCAACTTGAGGCCTGCAAGAGTTTACAAGGCTCTTTCCAGTGCCTGCCCACTAAGAGCAGATATTGTAGGTGATGGTTTTGATATTCTTTGCGTTAGAGAATTGACGGGAGATGTTTATTTTGGACAGCCAAAGGGCAGAGAGGGCACGGGAGAAAATGAAAAAGGCTTTGACACAATGGTCTATAGCCGCTACGAGGTGGAACGCATAGCTCGTTTTGCCTTTGAAGCCGCAAATCTCCGCAAGAAAAAACTTGCGAGCATAGACAAAGCCAATGTTTTAACCACCAGCGTTTTTTGGCGCGAAGTTGTTAAAGAAATATCAAAAGAATATCCCAAAGTTGAACTTGAACATATATATGTGGACAATGCGGCAATGCAGCTCATAAAACGCCCGCGAGACTTTGACGTTATGCTTTGCCCCAACCTATTTGGCGATATTCTAAGCGATGAGTGTGCCATGCTCACAGGCTCTATGGGTCTTTTGCCCAGCGCAAGCATAGCAGAAGGTGCCTTTGGGCTTTACGAACCCGCAGGCGGTTCCGCACCGGATATCGCTGGCAACGGCATAGCGAACCCAATAGCGCAAATACTATCTGCTGCCCTTATGCTTCGCTACACCTTTAAAGAAGAAGCGGCAGCAAAGGCTATAGAGCAGTCGGTTGAAACCGTTATATCAAAAGGCACTCGCACAGGAGATATTTGGGTTGATGGTTGCAAAAAGGCCAGTACAGAAGAAATGGGGAACGCAATTATGGAAACTTTATGCTCTCTGCCGTAAGTACCATACACACAGATAAAATCTGCAAAACATACAGCGGCAGAACCGTTGTGAGAGATGTTTCTTTGAGCGTTTCAAGGGGAGAAATAGTTGGGCTTTTAGGACCTAATGGAGCTGGCAAAACAACTTCCTTTTATATGATAGTGGGGCTTGTTAAGCCAGACAAAGGGCACGTGTTTTTAGATTCCCAAGACATAAGCTATTTGCCAATGCACAGCCGTGCAAAACTTGGGCTTGGCTATCTTCCGCAAGAGGCTTCTATTTTTCGCAAGCTCTCTGTGGAAAACAATATAATGGCTATTTTGGAAACGCTCAAAATGAACCGCAAGCAACGCAAAGAGAGGCTTGAGCAGTTGCTGGAAGAATTTAAAATAACCCATATAAGAAAAACCATTTCGCATAGCTGCTCAGGTGGCGAACGCAGAAGGCTGGAGATAGCGCGTTCACTAGCGAGCGAACCGGGCTTTCTTTTGCTAGACGAACCCTTTGCCGGCATAGACCCAATAGCGGTGGACGATATTAAATCCATAATAAGCAATTTGAGGGCAAAAGGTATGGGGATTTTGATAACAGACCACAATGTTAGAGAAACGCTTTCCATCACAGACCGTGCCTATATTATGTACAAAAGCCAAGTGCTCACAGAGGGCACTTCGCAATTTTTAGCTAATGATGAAGAGGCAAAGAGAATTTATCTTGGCGAATCATTCTCTTTGGGTTGAATAAGTTTATTTTGGGCAACCACCCGTTGGGCAAGGTGCTGGCGTAAATGTGGATTTGCCATTTGCCTGACTGTTATACATAGACTGATCTAAACCCTTTGGTATCTCTTTGCTACAGATGTCGCCGCAGGTGGTTTTGGGCCAATCATCGCCGTTGGTCTCTAGCGCGAACATTCTGAAATCGCCACGTTCATACCCCTGGAAGGAGTCGTGATAGAAGTTGCGTTTATCACCAGTTCCAGACACGGAGTACAGATAATCTGCTGTGTAGCCTTTCTCGTGTATTACGCGCAAGAATATGTTGTTTATTGTAAACCACTTGCCGTTGGCGAGCATAACCCTATTTCCACCCTGATTAACAGTGAAACGGAATTCGTCACGGTCAACGTCTTTTCTGTAGTGATGCACACCGCCAGCACTGGTATTGTTTTGGAACCATCCCTTGGTATCACCACCGTCTAGAAGTCGCTCATCTATTTTATAAGCAGAGGTTATTTCTGCCGCTGTCTTAGGTAATTTTTCCATATCAATCATCTTATAGAGGGTTTCAAAATTTTCCTGTGCCTTGGCTAATGCCTCGCCGCTCTTTAAGTCGGCTACTGTAGGTTTATCTACGTGGCTCGCTTCTTTCTTTTCTATTCTTCCTATGAAACCGCCATCCATAAAACCCTTATCGGAGGAAACAAGTGAGCCTTGTTTGTCGTCAAGGAAAATATAACCATATCTTGAAAGACCCGAAGAACCTGAACTCGGAACAAACACGAAGGCTATATTGTTTGAAGTGAACCACTGACCGGTAACAGCCCTCTGAGGATAACTATAACCAGAAAGTAATTGCGCGGTGCCGTCTGCCCAAACTCTGAGTTGAAAATTGCCTGCCGCTACTTGATTGCCACTAGGAGGTGTCCATACAGCATCATCGCCTGTGACCCAACGCATATCACGGTAAGAATTCACTGGCTCGCCTTCCATTTTCGGGGCGTGGAGATCGCAGGGCGAAACATAAGTTGGCGGGTATTCCATATCTGAAGAGATTGCAAGGCGTAGTGCTGGACCCATGCCTTCTATTGAGCGGATTAGACGCCCCGTTATGCTACCATCGGTTACGCCTGTTCCTTGTGCATCACGCCGAGTTTTCTGAGTGTGTACCCCGGTTAATGGTCCCACAGGGTCTGTTCCACCCGAATGTGTACTGCTCCAAGAGTTATATGCCCATTCTTCGCCGCTGCCTACTTTTTCCAACTCATCCTTATGATTTTTTGCCGCATATTCCCATTCTGCTTCGGTGGTCATGCGGTATTTCCTGCCTGTAATGTTGCTTAACTTGCAAGCAAATTCCATAGCATCGTACCAAGTCATGTTTGTGAAGGAACTGTTATTTTGGGAGTAGCTCGGTACGCCTTCGCTACCCATAACAGCTTTCCACATACCTGTTGTCACCTCAGTTTTACCTATAAGATAATTGCTGACTTTCACGCCCGCCACAGGTTTTGTGTCTGATGGGCATTTTTCGCTTTCGCATCCAATTGTAAATTCGCCGCCTGGTATATATATCATCTCAAAAGTCAAATCTTTTCCCGAAGCATCCTTTATAGTTTCCGTGAAACTTGCTGTTGGAGTACCTGCTGGAGGAGGCTTGGGAGCAGCAACAGAGGATGAACTCCGCGCAGAAGAGGAACTGCGAACTGAGGAAGAACTAAGAACCGATGAGCTAGATACTGTACCAGAACTGCTAGACCTAGACGAAGAGGAAGTATTTGAGTTGGACGATACATCTTCTCGCGAGGAAGAAGAAGGAGAAGGAGAAGGAGAAGGAGAAGGGATATTGACCTGCGATTCCGAGCTAGGTGATATCGGAAGATCAATAGAACCAGAAGCAGACGAGTCTCCCTCTCCATTTTTTACAATGGGATCTATTGGAAGCTCATTTTGGTTGCTGCAAGTGATAAGGAAAAACACAAGAGCAGTTATTGCAGAAACAACTCCAAGTTTTACGATTCGGTTCATAAATACCTCACGGTGGCAATATGGCTAATATATATAATATATATATTTTTTTGGAGAAAAGTAAAAAAAAAGCGAAGTACTTAAAAAGTACCTCACTTTTTTGGTTAAATTCTCTAAAATCTCTCTATTTGCAACCACCCGTTGGACAAGGTGCTGGCACAAATGTTGATTTGCCGGTTGCTCCCTGGCTGGAATACATAGAAGCACCTAGACCTTTTGGGATCTCTTCGCTACAGATATTGCCGCAGGTGGTTTTTGGCCAAGCATCTCCGTTGCTCTCCAGCTTGAACATTCTAAAGTCTCCACGCTCATACCCCATAAATGAGTTGTGATAGAAAGTGCGATCATTTCCGGTTCCGGTCACTGCGTATAGATAATCTGCTGTATATCCGCTTGAGTGCACTACTCGCAGGAATGTGTTGTTGACTGTGAACCACTTGCCGTTTGCGAGCATAGTTCTTCCGTTGTTCTGATTAACGGTGAACCGGAATTCGTCAGCATCAACGTCTTTTCTGTAGTGATGCACACCACCAGCACTGGTATTGTTTTGGAACCATCCCTTGGTCGCTCCACCGTCTAGCAGACGTGCATCCTGTTTTTGAGCAGAGGCTGGTATGTTGGTCATATCAACCATTTTATATAGTGTATCAAAACCGGCTTGTGCCTTGGCTAAGGCCTCTCCGGTTTTTAGGTCGGATACGGTGGGTTTATCTACGCTACTCGCCGATTTCTTTTCTATTCTCCCTATGAAACCGCCGGTCATGAAATCCTTATCGGAAATAAGCGAACCTTGTTTGTCGTCAAGGAATATATACCCATACTTTGAGAGCCCCGAAGAACCTGAACTAGGAACAAACACAAAAGCTATATTGTTTGAAGTGAACCACTGACCTGTAGTGGGCCTGCTACTGCCATAACCAGAAGATAATTGTGCAGTGCCGTCTTCCCAAACTCTTAGCTCAAAATTGCCTATCGCTATTGTGCCACTAGGTGCCCACACAGCGTTGCCACCTGTGACCCAGCGTGGATCGCGGTAAGAATTTGCTGGTTCGCCTTCCATTTTCGGGGCGTGGAGATCGCAGGGCGAAACATAGTTTGGTGGGTAGTTCATATCTGCCGAAACAGCCAAGCGTAGTGCTGGGCCTATGCCTTCTATTGAACGGATTAGGCGGCCTGTGATGTTATCACTTGTTCCATTTGCATCGCGCCGTGTTTTTTGAGTGTGCTGACCGCTTCCAGGTCCAACAGGATCTTTTCCACCCATGTGTGTGCTGTTCCAAGAATTATATGCCCATTCCTCGCCGCTAACACCGCTGCCTCCACCTATGTCTGATAATTTATCTTTATATTTTTTTGCCGCATATTCCCACTCTGCCTCGGTGGTCATGTGATATTTTCTGCCTGTTAAATTGCTTAACTTGCAAACAAATTCCATAGCATCGTACCAAGTGATGTGCGTGGCGGAACCGTTATTTTGAGCGTATTGAGGGGGCGGAATGTCGCTACCCATCACTGCTTTCCACAGTCCGTTTTTCACCTCGGTTTTAGCAATAAAATAGCTACTGACCTCCACACCCGACACAGCTTTTGTATCTGATGGGCAGCTTCCGCTTTCGCAACCTAAAGTAAATGTGCCGCCTGGTATGTAAATCATATCAAACTCAACACTGCCCACCTTCTCTTTGAAATCGGCTTTTGGAGTGTTCACAGGAGGTACAGCAGCAACGGAAGAAGAGCTGCGAACAGATGAGGAAGAACTAAGAGCGGATGAAGAACTGCGTGCAGACGAAGAAGAACTACGTGCAGACGAGGAAGAACTAAGAGCGGATGAAGAACTACGTGCAGACGAAGAAGAACCGCTAATAGATGAGCTAGATGCCGTACCTGAATTAGATATAGACGAAGAGGACGAATCTTTATTACTGCCAGTTAAGCTATTATCTGAGCTAGATAAGCCTTTATCTGAGCTAGATAAGCCATTATCTGAACTAGATAAGCCTTTATCTGAACTAGATAAGCCTTTATCAGAGCTAGATGATGCTTCTTGCTCAGAATCAGAAGAATCTGGAGTTTTGATTTCTTCGCTGCTGCTCTGCGTTGGAATATTATCTACAGAAGAAGAGCTTGTTCCCCCTTGTATAGGTGGACCGGCAGAAGACAAATCAGTTCCTCCATTGCCATTGGGATTAGTTGGCGGCTCATTTTGTTGGCTACTACAAGTGATCAAAAAGAACACAAGAGCAACAATTGCGGGAAGAACACTGATGTTCACGATTTTGTTCATAAATACCTCAGACGGCAGTATGGCTTATATACATAATATATATTATATTTCTGGTAAAAAGCAAAAAAAAAAACGAGGTACTTAAAAGTACCCCGTTTTTTAGGTTGAATTATCTATTTACAGCCGCAATTATCTTATTTACAGCCTCCTGATGGGCATTTTGCTGGTGTAAATGTGGACTGACCCTTTTCCTTATCGTTTACGTACATTGCTGCTGGAGCTATGCCCTTTGGAATCTCTTCGCCGCAAATAGCACCGCAGTTGGTTTGAGGCATTTTGTTGTTCTCAACTTTCTTGAACATTCTAAAGTCGGCACGCTCATATCCCATAAAGGAGTTGTGGTAGAAGGTACCATCAGAGGCTACGGTGTACAGATAATCGGCTATATATCCATTACTGGATATTACTCGCAGGAATGTGTTGTTGATTGTGAACCAAGCACCAGAGGCTAGCACAGCAGCCCGTTGACCTTGCTGATTTACGGTGAAGCGGAATGCATCATCGTCAACATCTTTTCTGTAGTGATGCGCACCTTTCATGGAAGTGTTGTCTTGGAACCATCCTGTTGTAGGACCTCCGTCTAACAGCCTTGAATCCCGTGTATAAGAAGACGTTATTCCTGCCGCTGTCTTCGGTAAGCTGGTCATATCAACCATCTTATATTCAGCGTTAAACTTTGTCTGTGCCTTGGCTAATTCCTCGCCGCTCTTTAAACCCGATACGGATGGTTTGGCAGTGGTTGAAGCCTTCTTTTCAAATCTTCCAATATAACCGCCACTACTCATCATAGCTCCCTCGCCTATAACCGAGCCTTGTTTATCGTCTAGGAAGATATATGCGTATTTTACAGGAGTGCCTGAATTTGGAACAAATACGAAAGCAATGTTGTTTGAAGTGAACCACTGACCGGTGGTGCTACCCAATTTTGCGGTACCGTCTTCCCAAACCTGAAGGTCAAAAGTACCTATTGCTATTGAACCTGTTCCCCATTTTTGACTGTCTCCTGTTACCCAACGCGGGTCGCGA
This sequence comes from uncultured Fibrobacteraceae bacterium, assembly GCA_964540355.1. GTDB lineage: Bacteria > Fibrobacterota > Fibrobacteria > Fibrobacterales > Fibrobacteraceae > Fibrimonas. Next base: position 8,509 of record CAZIMU010000069.1, read on the forward strand.
TAAGAATTAGTTGGTTCGCCGCCAAGTACTGGAGCGTGGATATCGCAGCTAGGAATATAGCCAGCTGGGTAATCCATATCTGCTGAAACAACCAAACGAGTTGCAGGACCTATGCCATCTATTGAACGGATTAAGCGAGATGTCACTCTATCGGAACCCTCAGAATCTGCATCGCGGCGCGTTTTCTGAGTGTGCTGACCGCTAGATGGACCAACGGGATCTTTTCCGCCCATGTGCTTATCTGCATCCCAAGAGTTATATGCCCATTCTTCGCCCTGCATGCCACTGCCGCCTATGTTATTCAACTTATCTTTGTATTTTTTTGCGGCATATTCAAACTCTGCCTCGGTTTGCATATGATAATTTTTGCCCGTTTTTTTGCTCAATTCACAAGCGAACTCAACGGCTTCGTACCAAGTTCCGCCAGCATGGGACTCGCCCATTACGGCTTTCCAAAGCGAAGATGATGCCTCGGCTTTCATAATCCAATAACTGCTCATTTCTACGCCCGACACGGGTTTTGCCGCACCATTCTGGCATTTACCGCTTTCGCATCCAAGAGTAAATGTGCCACCTGGTATATATATCATATCAAAAGATGCGCTACCTACTGTTTCTTTGAAATCTTCTTTTGGAATGTTGGGTCCCTTACCTGTATTAGGAGGAGGAGCAA
>CAZIMU010000070.1:0-9158 GCA_964540355.1 uncultured Fibrobacteraceae bacterium
CAACCGATGCCCAGGCTTTGTGAAGTTCTCTTTTTTCCAAAGAAAATATATTAGGATCGAGTGGTGGGCGGCTTACCATTGCATAAATTTCGCCATTTCGCGGATTAAGCGCAACGATTGCCCCTTTTAGCCCCTCTGGAATAGCTGTTTCGGCAACTTGCTGGATTTTCCAGTCTATTGTTGTCACAAGGGCATTTCCAGATATAGGTTCTATAAAAGGCATTCCTTCTACAGCTCCCATTTCACGTCCCATTGCATTTACCTCTACAAATTTGGAACCGTTTTCTCCTCTAAATTCCTTTTCGTAGCTGAGTTCCAAACCCTTTTTGCCAATGCGGTCTCCCATAACATAATGCTCGTTTTCTGGAAGATCAAGCTCGGTTTCGGATATTTCGCTGGTATAGCCAAATATATGCGCGCCATGCGAACCAAAAGGATAGTCTCTTCGTGATTCAACTAAAATTTCAATTCCAGGCAATTCTTCTGCACGTTCCTCAAAAAGTGCAACAATTTCTGGAGAGGCATCTTCTACAAGCCTTTGGAATCTAAATTTCTGCCACCGTCCTCTTTCAAAAGAAAAAGCAAGTGAGGAGGAATCCAGCAAACGTTTTCCATTGCTATATGTTATTCTTAAAAGCCTATTGAAAACAGAGTCTCTCATCTCTTTTGTTTTTAATCTGTTGTACAACAGCGATACTTGGTAAGATGGTCTATTGCGAACCAAAACCACTCCATTGCGGTCTAGAATATATCCGCGGCTTGCTTTTATATTAACCTTGCGAATACGATTTTCTTCGGCTCTTTTTAAATTGTTTTCGTATTCAAAATATTGCAATTGCAAAAGCCTTACAATTAAAAGAGCAAACGACATTGCGGTTATGCACACAAACACGAGAGTTTTTAAATTCATCTCATGGCGCTGATTTTCTGTTTCTTGGGAATTGGAGAGCATATATTAGTCTCTATTTATATACATTCATTTTCTTTTTTACCCCTAGAGACAATAAATAAAAGAAAATCGCACCTATGATGAGAGTATATACGGCATTTGGTCCAGAAGTGTACATAATTGCTTGCAAAATTTCATCGCTCTTTTTTCCAATGGCAATAAAATATATCAAGTCTTTTATAAAATAGGCTATGACAAGCACAATTATTTCTGGCAGCAAATTCAAATCTATAAAGCTTTCTTCAATTTGCCCCACGGCAAAACCCACAATGCAATAAGAAAGCGAAAAAGCACCGAACCACTCAACGGGCCCGTAAACATCGCATAACAAGCCGGAGAAGAAACCAAACAAGCAACCAGCAAGAGTGCCATGCCTAAGTGCTGCTATAACCGTTAAAATCAAAAGAAAAGAAGGCTGTGCTTCCAATATTTGAATTTGCGGAACAACGACTGTTTGCAAAACTGCAGCCACAAAAAACAAAATTGAATATAAAATAAAATTAACCATATCTCAGTTCTCGTCCCACACAATCCAGTCCATATTCTTTCTAATAACAAAAACTTCTTCTAAAGATTCTATATGTTGCAATAATTTAATGTTTCCAAAACTTAAAACCTCAGAATCATTTTTATCCAATTTGCTAACAACGCCAACAGGAATTCCTTTTGGATAAATTCCGCCAAACCCAGAAGTTACAAGAGTATCGCCTGGTACTAAATCTGCGTAACTTGAAACCTGAATTTGCATATCGCCGTTATTTCTCGAAAACACCATTCCAAGTACCCTTGAACGCTGAGAAATAACGGAGGTTCTTGAGTTTGGGTCGGAAAGGAGCTGCACCATTGAATGATATGGGAAAACTTTTGAAATTTTGCCAACCAAGCCGTCAACAGTGAATACAGGCATCCCGTAAAAAATAGAATCTGTTTCTCCCTTGTTTATTACAACTGTTGTCATATATGCGCCTGGATTATGCCCTATTATTTGAGTTAAAAAAATAGGATAGTTCCACTGATTCTCAAACAGCAGCAGTCTTTTTAGCCTTTCATTTTCAATGGCATATTCCTTGGCGAAATCTATTTCCAGTTTTAGTTTTGCATTTTCTTTTTTTAGTTTCGTATTTTTTTCGCTGAGATTGCTTATGTGCATAACATAAGAAAGAGTGGACTGAGGCAAATAAAAAACATTGGACAAAAGAAAATCAGCTATGTTTTGCTTATGCTTAACCTGTATTAACAGCATATAAAGAGACAAGCTTATAAGCAAGGCAAAAACCGCCGCTCCTCGCGCCCATTTACATGCTTTGATTATATATCGTATTAAATTCATTATACAGAAGAAGCCATAAGGACCTTGCAATTACGGTAATAATCCAAATTTTCCAAAATTCTTGCAGTACCTTTGCAAACGCAGAGTGGAGCATCGTCTATTACACTCACAGGAAGCCCTGTTTCGTGGCGGAGCTTTGCATCCAAGCCTCTTAACAAGCTTGTACCACCAGCCATTATTATACCTTTGTCTAAAATATCGGCAGAGAGTTCCGGCGGAGTGCTCTCAAGTGCTTTTTTAGCAGCATCCACAATTTGGAAAACAGATTCGCTCAAAGCCTCTCTTATCTCTTCGCTTTTGATAACTATTGTGCGCGGAATACCAGCAGCCAAGTCTCTACCCTTAACTTCCATTTCAAGCTCTTTTTCCAATGGGAATGCGGAACCGATTTTCTTTTTAACATCTTCTGCTGTGGACTCGCCTATCAAAAGCCCGTGGGTGCGTCTCAAATAGCTCACAATGGCACTATCCATTTTATCACCGCCAACACGCACGGAAGATTTGCAAACCAAGCCGCCCAAAGAAATAACGGCAACCTCTGAAGTTCCACCGCCGCAATCTATAACCATGTGCCCTGATGGTTCTGCAACAGGAATGTTCATGCCTATAGCCGTAGCCATAGGTTCTGCCACCAAATGAACTTCTCTAGCTCCAGCTGCCCTGGTTGCATCTAAAACTGCTCTTTTTTCCACTTCTGTTATTCCAGACGGAACGCCAACCACAACCCTAGGCTTAACCAAAAACAGCGGGTATCTTTGAACACGGCTTATAAAATACTGAAGCAAAGCCTCAACTAAGTGATAATCTGCTATAACGCCGTCTTTCATAGGGCGTACGGCAACAATTTCATCGGGAGTGCGTCCTAGCATTTTTTTTGCTTCGGCACCTATGTATGTAACCCTTTCGCTTTTTCTGTCCACAGCAACAACCGTAGGCTCATTGATAACTATACCTTTGCCCGACACGTGGACTAGGGTATTGGCTGTGCCTAAATCTATGCCTATGTCGCAGGAAAACAATCCGAACATATAAATTCCTCTGTTAAATTGTGGAATAATATAGAAAAATAGTTAAACTCTAACTGCCAATACGCTGAATTTCGTCATCAATCTTTATCAAGGCACGGTCACTGCTGGAGAAATCCTGCGCGGTGATAAAACTGGAAATTCCGAGGTTTTTTATCTTTTGGGAATATTTTTTCTTCAAAAAACTATTTATGCTTACAGCATCTGCAAAACCAAGAACTTCGGTGGAAATTGCCCTTGCTTCGTCGTAATTCACGGAGCGGATTATTTTTTTGCACTCCATAATGCACCAAGAAGACATGGAAAGCTCGTCCACCCCAAGCCCTACCAAAAGCAGGGTGCTGAGTGGGTCTGCTGCCATTTCGCCGCAAACGCTAACAGGAATACCCTCTTTGTGGGCGGCTTCAACCACCAATTTTATTGACCTTAAAACCGCTGGATGGTGCGGTTCGTATAAAGAGGCTATTTTTCCATTAGACCTGTCCACTGCTAAGGTGAACTGAATTAAATCGTTTGTGCCAATGCTCAAAAAATCCACCCTTTTTGCGATTTCTTCAATAATTATTACAGCAGAAGGTATCTCTATCATAGCACCCAACTCTACTTTGGTGATGGAATGTCCTTCTGCCCTTAGCTCTGCGCAACATTCTTCATAAATTTCCTTTGCTTTTTCAAGTTCGCCAATGCTGGAAATCATAGGGAACATTATCTTTAGATTGCCTCTGCTACCAGCTTCTATAAGAGCCTTCAACTGCTCCCTGAAAATATCCTTGCGGTCTAGGCAAAGCCTTATGGAACGCCAGCCCATGAATGGATTGGATTCAACCTCTGCGCTCACCAAAGACAGCATTTTATCGCCGCCAGCATCCAATGTTCTTATGGTAACCGGCAAAGGGTCTAACTGATTTACAACCTTGCTGTAAGCCTCTACCTGCTCTGCTCTTGTTGGCAGAGAATTTCGCCCAAAGTAAAGGAATTCGCTACGATAAAGTCCAACTCCAGAAGCTCCAAAAGAGGTTATTTCACTTGCTTCTTCGTATCTCTCTATGTTTGCGTTTAATCTTATATACTTTCCATCCATTGTTATGGGTTCTAAATCCCTCATGGTGAAAAGCTCTAATTTTTGATTTTGAAAAACCTCTATTTGCTTTTTATATTTGTTTATATCGTTTTCATCGGGGTTGACTATAACTATTCCGTTGGTACCATCTAGTATAAGCAGGTCATTTGATTTAATAGATTCAGATAAATTTCCAAGACCCATCACCGCTGGTATTTGCATTGAGCGAGCAAGTATTGAAACGTGGCTTGTCACACTGCCAGAATCTATAGCAAGCCCCAATATCTTGCCCTTGTCAAAGTCCATAAGCATATTAGGGCCTATGGAAAACCCTGCAAGCACGGCTCCGCCCTCTTCAATTTCTTCTTGCAAAGCAAAATCTCTTTCGCTGCTGTTGAGGCATAGTAGCGTACGATTGTAAATATCTTTTAAATCTTGAGCGCGTTCTTTTAATATTCCATCGCTGTTTTCAAAGTTCTCTATTAAGCTTTGCATTTTAAGATGAAAGGCATAGCCAGCATTCCATCTCTCGTCTCTTATCAAGGAAATAACGCCATCTATCAAGAGTGGGTCTTGCAAGATCATGAGATGCGAATCGAAAATTTCGGAGTCTTTTTTGCTAACCGTTTGAAGCGTTATATCACGCAGGTTTGAAATTTCCCTTTTAACCTGCATAATTCCTTTGCGAAAAAAATCAATTTGATTTGCCGTTCCTTCTTTTGAAATTTTATATTGCGAAACAACAACTTTTTGACGAACAATCAATTTTGTTTTTGCAATTACGTATCCGGGCGAGGCAGCCTGCCCAATGAACATTTTCCGTTGATTTGTTTCTTGTTTAAGTGGCATCTTCGTAGAATTTGTTTCTGAACAACTCTGTTAAGTCGTCCGCGGTTTTTTGTTCATCAGTTCCATTTATTATAAATTCAACTTCTGCACCTGGTTCAATTGCAAGCATCATTAAGTTCAAAATAGACTTTGCATTTACTTTTTGACCAGAATATAAAAGATCCACTGAACTTTGCGCAGCACTTGCTATATTGACTATGTGTCCAGCAGGCCTAGCGTGAATCCCAAGCGTGTTTTGTACTGTTAGTTTATGATGTATCATAATTTTGTCCTTAAAAGAAACTTATGTTTATATCCAAACCGTCTTTCATTATAAGGCGAAAAAGACTGTCTGCCGAGTGAACAGTTGTAGATAAATCATCGTGCAGTTTGCGGTCGTTTAGCAATATGCCAAGCGTATTGTTTTTGGATTCTAGCTTGTGGGTTAGTGCCAAAACCCTTTGCACTGTAGTATCTGCTTCGTATAGTAAAGAGTTTGTATTGCCGAGCAGTCCGTTTGCATCTGCCACAAGTTTTCTCAGTGGTTCTTTGTTTTCGTCTAAAATTTCATTTACCTTTCTTGTTGCCCCAGACAAACTCACTAAACTACCTTGCAACGCAGGCTCCGCTCTTTGAATTAGGTTATTCGCTTGGTCTTCAAGATCTTCGGCTTTTTCTAAAATACGCTTGAATCTATCTCTAAAATCTTGTGTGGCTAAGGTAGAATCCAGTATTGTGTGCGCAACATTCATTATTATCCTTGCGCTGTCTAAAACTTCGCCAGCCATTCCCATAACTTCTGCTATGCCAGCATCAAAAGAACCCTTTATGGTATCGCCTGCGGAAAAATACTTTGTGGAATCACCTAGCAACATTCCAATTTGCCGCTCGCCCAAAAGCCCTATATTCTGCACCCTGATATCTGAATCTATTGGAATTTTAATATCGTTTCTAACAGAAACCCTCACCAAAACGCCATTTTTGTGCAAAGCTATGTTGTTCACCTTGCCGAGTTTTACCCCGTTTATTTTAACGGCATCGTCTTGTGCAAGGGTACTAACTTGGCTAAAGCGCAAATAATAGGTTAAAAAAGTTTCACGCGGGTCTTTATCGTTTAAAAAGAATATGCCAAAAATAAGAATTGCAACAGCTACAACTATTACAAGGCCCACAATCAAGTAAAGAGTGTGGTCTTTTTTCACAGAATAAACCTCCAGGTACGCATATAGATGGGATAATATAGTAAATGCGATTAACTAGCAAAAGGGTTTAGGGTATGGGGGTTGGGGTAGAGATAAAAAAATAGCTAATTTTAATCCAGCACACAACGCACAGAAAATAAGTTGTTTTTATCGCTACCAACTTTGTACATACCCACATCGTCAAGGTTTATGTTCCAAATATAGGCGCCTTTAGCATAGTCTGTGGCACTCCACCAATTGCCGCTATAGCCAGCAGCGTAAAAATTGTAATAACCTTTAACCAAAACGCCAAGGCCACCAAACGAGGCAAAGAAATCAGTGCTGCCAGCAGCTTTCGTCAACTTTGTCCACTCAGCTTCCGTTGGCAAATGCCAACCGTCTGGGCAAGCTGTTTTAGCTGTTGTCCAATTATAAAGTTGGCCGTATTTTTGGCAGTTGCTTTCGCTGTTTTCATAACATTTGCTATCTTTTGCATTATAATTCAAATTCTCTGCCATCCATATTTGGGTGCCAATTTTAGCGGTTTTATATGCTTTGCCATCCTGAAAATCAAATGCCCAATAGCTGATTTTTATTTGATCTGCTGGCCTTCTCGCATCTACTTTGCTTATAGTTTTATATGCTTCTATAACGCGAGGATTGATATATGTGCTATCTTTGGCCTTTGCTTTTGCTGGTGGTGGTGCTGCTACTGGTGCTACCGATACTACAGGTACTACAGGTACTACAGGTTTTACTTCTGCCTCAGCAACTTTTTTAGGTGTATCTTCAACTCTCTCTTTTATGTTTCTGATTGTTTTATTCAGTTCCGCAACAGAACTTTTTTTTGCTCCATTTCCCTCAGTGTACCCATTATCAATGTATATATCATACCCACCATTCTCTATATAAACTCTAAAGAACTTTTCAGAATTATTTTCACTCAATGTATAAAGACTATACTCATTAACATCATTTTTTTTCCATTTTACAATGCGATATTTATATTTTAACATCATACGAGAATTATAATTTATCGCAAACACATTAATGGAATCTTTATTTATTTCGAAGAATGCGTTTTGGTATTTTTTGGCAGTTTCGTCGTTAACTCTGTTGTAAAACCAAATGCCATAAAAATCCTTTTGCTCCACAGCATAAACCAAATTTGAAATTCCCATAAATGCCAATAAAAGCACCATAAAGATTGATATTTTATGTGCCATTCTAAACCCCGAAATTCCACCTCAGATGGTCGTATATAAAATCATTTCCGTTGAATTTAAGTCCAAAAAATTTCTCCATTTTTTCCAAAGAGAATAAAAACGGCTCGCTGCCCCAGCCTTTGTCTTCTTCTTCAATGGTGGATTTTGTGCCTTGGCGCATTGAAATAGCTTGCTCGGCTATGCTTTTCCAGCTTATCCATTCCGTGCCAAGCCCAAAAAATACCTCCTCATTTAAATCGCTTTTGAGAACTGCGGAATATAGCATTGCAAGCTGCGAAGCGTGGATAAATTGTGTGCCATCGTTTTTGGTTAAGCGAACAACTTTGCTTTCTTTTACCGCCTGCGTTATGTTGAAAAATCTGCGGTCGGGTTGGGTTACTCCGTCTGGGAAAGCCTGTTGCCCAAATGTGTAGCCAGGGCGGATTATATTTCGCTTCATTTTTGAATTTGCCCCAAGAACATAAGCTTCGCCTGCCGCCTTTGTTGCACCGTATAAATCAACGGGAAGGCAAACCATTTTTTCATTTGAATTGTTGCGAATTTTGCCGAGTGCTGCTGTGCTTGAAGTGTAAATGAATTTTTCGCAACCTGCATTTGCCGCAAACTCCAAAAGCTGAACGGTTGCTGTGGTATCTTTTGCGAGCATTTCAAGAGGAGTTTCGCCCCAGCCAAGCGCAATGTGAACGCAGGCATCGCAGCCTTCCAGCCCTTTTTTTATAGCCTCCGAATCCAGCAAACCCGCGTTAATCATTTTAACATTTTCGTGCTTTGCAAGGCTTGGGATTTTGTTGGGATTTCTCGCTAAAATTTTTAATGAGTGTCCTTGTTCCAAAAACTCTTTTGCAACAAAATGCCCTATAAAGCCTGTGCCACCCGTCAAAAAGATTTTCATTTCAAGCCTCTTTATTTGTTATGCAGTTTTCCATCCATTCAAAGTAAGGGGCATAAGCTCCCACGCCCTTGAAAAACAGGATTTCGGGAAGGTCGTAAGGGTGCCTTTCCAAAATGGCTTTTTCCAAAGCCTCGTGGTGATAGGTTGGTGCTTTGCAAATTAGCAACACCTCGTTTTCGTCTTCTATTTTGCCCTTCCATCTGTAAATGGAATTTATAGGCATAAGCTGAACGCAGGCTGCAAAGCGGCTTTCCACTAGCTCTTTTGCCATTTTCTTTGCGCTTTCCATATTCGGCATTGTGGTTGTGCACATCATCGGGTGAGACATATTTTTCTCCTGATAAAGCAAATATAGTAAGGTTTTAGCATTACTATATTATCTTTATGCCAAACGAAGAACATTTAGACATTGACCCGCTAAAAAACGCCGTTAATGCGCTTGAATCTAGCGTTTGCGATTATGATGAATATTCTTCAAAGGGCGGTACTTTAAAAAATACTCTCCGTTCTGGTGTAATTCAAAATTTTGAAGTAGCTTATGAATTATCTTGGAAATTTATGAAACGTTGGCTTTCTTTTAATGTTAGCCCTGAACTAATTGATGGTCTCCCACGTTTTGAGCTTTTCAAATATGCCTCTGAAAAAAATTTAATATCAAAACTGGATA
>CAZIMU010000071.1:0-9085 GCA_964540355.1 uncultured Fibrobacteraceae bacterium
CAAAACGAAGCCCTGTGGAAACACCAACTTTTTTGCTCAGCCATTTTATGGCTTCTGCCTCTATTGCTGGATTGAGATTTGGGCTATAACTCTCCACCTTGCTTATGCTATTGGGCATCGGGCGTGGCATTGTACCGCCCAAATTTAAACCTAATTTAGCGGAATAATCCCAAGGTCCTGACTGCTTTGCAAAAACTGTCTGAACCAGAATTTGCAGAATTAACAGGATTATCAGAATTCTAATAATCTTCAATTTCAACCTCGTCAACTACCAATTTGCTACCTATTTTGCCTTCGTAAGTTGCTCCGCCTTTGCTTGCAGCAAAAGTTATCAGCAGTTTGTAATTGTGTTTTTTAAAATCGGGTTTGCTTTTGTAATTGTCGAGATTTAGAACAAATGGTTGAAAATTTGTTCCTTGTGTTGTTGAACAATTTGGCCAACGAGAATATGCTAAAACATAAGGTGATTTATCCAGCTTGTCTTTAGTGTCTTTGGCAGTTAAAATTATTTCTTTTCCATCATTATCACTAGCTTGGTAAAAAGCGGCGTATATATCGCAAGAATCATTTTTGATGGAGTCGCCACCTATAAAATCTCCTGTCCCTTCTTTATATTTGTAATACCCTTTTATGCTTTTGGCTTGGTTAAATACAATTTTTCCAAATTCCGTTGCCGCTAACGGATCGGCGGCCATTTTGCTGGTATTGAAGTTTCCTAAAAAGAAATTTCCCGATAGTATGGGCATATTTTTCCCATATACCGTGCCGCCTTCTATGGTTTCCATAACAACGGCATTGCCTTCATAGCCATCATCTGTTTTTTTGGTTGGATATGTTTCTGGAGTTATATTATCTCTTTTAGGCTTCATCATTGAAAAAGCCGTTGAAATTCCAGCATTGCCACTTGTCCAATTCAAATCAGACAAAACATAATAGCCTTTGTCGCTAGTCCATTCTTCAAAGCTGTTTTTATTTGGAACCGTTTTGGATATAACCACAGAATATTCGCGGGTTCCACCGTTTTCTGCTATTATCACATATTTAAAATCTTTATCAGTCCATTTTTTTCCTTCTTCTTTTTTTATTGCACCTTTTGAAGTCTCAACAGTAGGCACAATTGTGGTTGAAGTTAAAAGTTTTCCATAATTATCAGAATCTGTGAGTATATACACCAAATTCTGCTCATTTATGATGCTAATTTGCACCGGATTTATTTCTGCGGGTAAAGAGAATTTTTCAATGTAGTTTTCGCTGCTTTTAACTTCTTCGTCTGATGAGCAGGAAAAAAACAAAACTGCGATAGAGAGGAGGGCAATAATTTTTTTCATGCTGTAAATATACAATTTTACAATCCTTTCAAAGCTATTTTTGCAGCATTTTGCTCGGCTTGCTTTTTTGAAAAGCCTTCTCCCTTGCCTAGCCGTTTTTTGCCTATGCTAACGGCTACCCTGAACTCTCTTTTATGCACCTCGCCCCACTCTTCCAAAAGCTCGTATTTGGGTGTGCCAAGCCCAAGCTCCTGCGTTTTCTCGTTGAGAAGCATTTTGGGGTTTTGAAAAATGTCGCTTTGCAGAATTTCATTTTCTTCTGAGAACAGAAATTTTGAAAGTATTTCCCTGCACTTTTCAATGCCTTTATCCAAGTAAACCGCACCCACAAGGGCTTCAAAGACATCTGCCATAAGAGCAGGATTTTTTTTATCAACGCCATCTGCGCTTATTAAATAGGAATACAACTTTAAGCGTTTTGCCACCAGTGCAAGGGCATTGCCGCTAACAATAGCAGATTTCTTTTTTGTTAGCATACCCTCATTTTCTCTTCCGTATTTTAGAAACAAAAATTCCGCAGTCAAAAAATTAATAACGGAATCCCCTAAAAACTCCAAACGCTCATAAGTTTCAAAATCCAAAACAGCCTGCCCTTGTTTGCAAGAGCTATGGGTGAAGGCTTGTTTTAGCAAGCCCTGATTTTCAAAGGAGCAATTTAAAATTTGCTCCAATTTTCGCATTGCAATGCCTGTCCGCTATTATTTCTCAGCCAAGAACTTGACCACATCGCCAACGGTCTGGAATTTCTCCGAAACAGAATCTGGTATTTCAACCTTAAACTCGTCTTCCAAACCCATTATAAGCTCGGTACGGTCTAGGGAATCTGCTCCTAAGTCGCCTGTAAAGGAGGCTCCCTCTACAATCTGCTCTTCTTTGACTTCCAATTTGTCAAGAATAACTTTCTTCACTCTGCTGACTATTTCTTCGTCTGCCATTTTTTTCTCCTAAATGGATGTTTCTTGTAATATAGAAAATGTTGATTAACTCATGCTCCCAAGCCACCATCAACGCCTAGTACCTGTCCGGTTATATAAGCCGCTTCGTCTGAGGCTAAAAAAGCCACGGCGTTAGCCACATCTCTGGGTTTTCCCAAATCTTTGAGCGGAATAGCCTCTTTATATTTATCTATTACCTCTGCTGCTAGCTTATCTGTCATGGCGGTTTTTATAAAGCCAGGGGCTATGGCATTAACAGTTACGCCACGGGCGGCAAATTCCATTGCATTTGATTTTGTGAGGCCTATTATACCAGCTTTGGAGGCAGCATAGTTAGATTGCCCAGCTTGGCAACGAATACCGTTTATTGAAGCCATATTTATTATGCGGCCAGAACGGTTGCGCATTAAATGCGAGCTTATGGCCTTGGTGCAAATAAATGCGGAACGCAAATTTACGGTTAACACCGAATCAAAATCTTCTTGCTTCATTCGAATTATCAAATTATCGCGGGTTATTCCGGCATTGTTTACCAAAATATCCACCTTGCCAAAATCAGTGAGTATTTGCTTGAATGTTTCTTCCACCGCTTCGGGGTTAGATACATCGCAGGCATAGCCTCTACAAGTGGCTCCAAGTGCCTCAACCTCTTTTATGGAAGAACCATCGCCAAGCTGAATATCCAGTATTGCAACATTAGCTCCGTTTTCTGCCAAGACTTTTGAAATTTCCAAACCAATGCCACGGGTTGCCCCCGTGACAATTGCATTTTTACCTTTTAAATTTATCATTTGAATCTCCTTTAATTAATTGAAGTTTTTTTCCATTGTTTTTTCTATAGACCACTCAAGCCCATCTGGATAAGGAGAGGCGAATGGAGATAAAACACACCCTGCAAAAATTGCGAGAGTGGCGAAGATGATTACAGGTCTGCGCGGCTGATAAAGATGGACAAAACAAAGAACGGCAGCGGTGATTATGCCCTCTGCAATGCCAATCGCAAAATGTATGGGTTGCATTAAAGACAGGAATGTTGAAAAAGGAAGGGCGGTTATACCAGAGAGCTGTGTTTCTAGCACCACGCAAAACGCGCCAATTTGCAAACTTAAACCAGCCGAGGCAATGGAAGCTACCGTTATGCTTTTAAGCGTTAATCCGTTTTTAACAAGAGGCTTAAAAAGCAAGGGATAAATTAGCAAGCAAGGGATAACGCCCATATTGAATATATTGCAACCCAGAGCGAGCAAGCCTCCATCTGCAAAGAATAGGCACTGAACGACAAGCACCGCCGATATAGCTAGAAGTGCCGAAAAGTTACCAATTATGGAAGCGAGCAAAATACTGCCAACTATATGCCCGCTTGAGCCTGTGGCTGGAATGGTGAAATTGAGCATTTGCGCCGCAAACACAAAAGCACCAGTCGCACCGATTAAGGGAATTTTCTCCGCGCAAAAGCCGTCTCCTTTGATTTTTTTCACAGCATAAATATTGGCAGCAAGGCCAACGGCACACATAGTTGCACCTATAGCAGGGGATAAAAGAGAATCTGACATGTGCATAAAAGCCTCCTTACATCACTGGCACACGCAATAATTTTATTTCACTGCCGGATTTTATCTTCACTATATACATTCCTTTTGTCTGAACTGGAATTTTCAAATTTATTGTATTTTCAGAGTAGCCGGAATATACGAGCTTGCCTTGCAAGCTATATACTTCTATTTTTGCGTTGCTCTGTAGGCTTTTGAGCGTTATGGCATTTGGGATTTGCAAAATTGGCACAGGCTCTGCTGAAGACGAAGATAACAATGGCGATGAAGATGAGGATAATGAAGATGATGAGCGAGGAGCAGAGGAAGACGAGATTGCTGCGCTTGAGCTACTGGGCGAAGGACCGCCGCCGATTATCAAAAAGTAGTCCACGTTTATAGCATTTGCATATTCAAGTACTATCGTACTTTCACCATTGTTAAACTGTACTTTGTTTGCAAGTGATGCGGTTGTATAAGTATCCCAGCCAGTATTGTTCAGGGTTATGGTTCCCACATTATTGTTGTTCACTTTTACAGTGAATCTGCTTTGTTGCTCTCCGGTGGCAATCCTAAATTGCATGGTATATTGCCCCGCTCTGCCGCTGGGGATGTTCACCTTGTAGGTTGTGGAGTATCCACTTTCAATATAGCCGATGTTTGTGATTCCATTTGCAGTGCTGGTTACCATATTGGCACCATTTTTACTCGTATAACACTCCGCCTCAATCTTTGTTGTTTCTGTTGATGCGGTTACTGTGCTACCACAGTTACTGCCACCACCATTACTATTACTGCTGCTACCGCCACCGTTGTTGTTACTGCTACTGCTCCGATTGCTGTTGCTGCTAGGTGTAGGTGTTGGCGTGGGGTTGGAGTTTGAAAAATTGCCTTTATACTTATCAATCAAAGCCTGCGGGCACGTAACCGATTGAGAATTAGCCGTGGGATTATCAGCAGCATCAAACCAGTCTATGTACCAATAGCATCCGTCTTTTAAGTCTGCAAGAGCCGCCGAGCTAAAAGCGGAGTTGCACATATTTCTGATGCAATCTTTATTTGGACCACATGTTGCCCTAAAACCGCCATATTGCTGACCTAAATTACTGGAACTACCGCCATTCTGCGAGATTTGATTGGATAAGGCATTGAAAGCACCAACACCGCCACCTGGAATCATAAGGTCAAATTGATTCTGACCTACGTCTCCACCAATATTGCTTACCATAATTATCATCTTTTTTCCATTGCTTAACGACAATTCAAAGCATTTGCCGCAATCGCCGTTTGTGTGGGAAGCCGCAAAACCATAAGATAGGTTATCGCTCACCTTCCAAGGAGCCTGCTTCATGCAGGTATAAGCGGTGCCACCGTTCTCGCAAGCATTTCTTGCGGCATTATCGTTAAGGACACTGCCATTAACACTGCAACTTTTTGCAGTACCATTTGGGCTGCCACTGGCATTGCCATCCCAGCCGCAACTCGGTTTGCAAGCATCCCAATAACGGGTAGTATTTACCGCATACGTACTGATTGCAAAAAACGCAATCAACAACAAAAAATTTTTCATTTTCAATCCCCTGCAATTAAATTTGCCACATTAGAATAAATATAGTAAATCATTTTACTTCTTTTTCTTTCATAAATTCATTCCAATCGGTAATAACACCCAGAGGGTTTTCGGTGGTATCTATGTCAAAACCGAGGCTTTTCAAGGGGGCAACAGAGGCTTTAAGCTCTTCTAGGGCTTGAACGGAGCGCATATAATTATTTTGCAAATCTCTAAGTGCTTCTTCGCGCTGGCGAATATCTTTGTCTTGACCAGATATAATAGAAAATAAAGTGAGCAACCAGCCAGCCAGCAAAAACAGAAAAACTACGGCGATGCCAGGTGCAAGCCTTATCCCCGTGCTTTTGTTGTATGTTATGCCAGTAGCTTTTAGCTTTTTCCAAAAATCAGAGTCTTTTCTATATGAATCTCTAGAATCGTATATTTTGAATATATGGAAAAAGGGGCTAAAAAATTCCCTACATTCTTCGTTGTGAAAAATAATCACCAACTCGGAGTCTTTTCCCTTAACGAAATTTAACAGTTCCAAAAACATTCCCAAAAAATTCTTGTCTCTGAATCTAACCTGCTCAAGAACCACAAAATAAATTTTATTGGTACCTTCTACTGAAGAAAATAACCTTTCGCGCACGGCTGGTAAATGCTGAGATTTCAAAATACCCTTGAATTCAAGTATAATTTCATTTTGAGAAATTTCCATTGCAAAGTCTAAATTCTCATTCACAGAAAAAGACCTCCGTTATTTAGCTTTATGCGTAAATGGAAAGTGTCGCTTTCTTGCCCTTTTAATTCTGCCTTGTGAAAAACAGCAAGCCTAAGCCCTTGCGCAATATCTGGTGCGGCAACAGAGCCTATGCCAAAAATAGGTGCGCATAGAACATTTGCGTTTTTGCTCATTTCAATGCTTGAACCAATACTTAAAAATCTGTCTCTAAAATCTATTTTTTTCACATCGTTATGAAAACTATTGTTGAGTTCGGTTTTTATTTTGTTGCCGCCAATTTTAAGTGCCTGCCCGCGAATATCATCGTAGCGAAATCCAAGGCAAAGTTCCGTTGCTATTTCTCCGCTAAAAGCGTGAAAGGAATTATTTGTTACAGATACGCTAACCAAAAGTTCCGAATCATTATTTTTAAGGCTAAAAACTTTTTCCACCTTAAAAGAAAAATCTTTTCCCAAATGCGATACATTTTGTTCGCCAGACAATATAACTTGTACCTTGTCTTCTTGTTTTTTCACCAAACTTTCGTAAGGACCTAAAAATGCACCTTGACGGTCGTGAATCCACAGGTTTCTTTGGTCTAAGGTTTCAAATTCAAAAGGGCAAATGTGGTCTAAAAAGAGCGGAGCAACTTCACCATCATCACGCATAGCGCAAGCTAGTTCCGAAAAAGATGGTTTATATGCAAACGAGCGCAGCCAGCCGCCAAATACAGGTTCAATAAGACATTCCAAATATTGATTGCTGAAAAAAAGCTGCTGGTTTCCGTCTAAAAAAAAGCTAGACATTGCAAAGCTCATTCCTTCTTTGGCTTCTTCATCCATCAAAATTTTTTCAGCTTTCATAACAGAACGATTTGCTCTGAATCTCACAGCATCGCGTAACATGCCGTTAGCCGCTTTTTCAAAGTAACTCTGTGGCATTGATTTTAACAAACTTCCAAAAACTTTTTCTTGAATTTTAGAATCGCTAATGGAATGTGTTCTGAAATACACATTTAAAATTCTTTTATGCAAAAAATTTATTTCTGGCATACGCAAAAGAATGTCACGGCAACTTGGAGCAAAGGAACTGTAGCTGATCAAATTCACCTTGCCCGCAGCTTTTTGCTCAAACACAGCTTGACAAAGCAAATTGTGTTCTATGTCTAAGCCTTCGGCTTTTGCGGTATCCATAGCTTGCAACCATTGGCTCGTAAAAACTGTTTCTTCTAAATCTACATTCAAAAGAATGCAATTCACGCCGCTTGAATCTTTGAAATTTTTAAGCGAGTTTATTATCTCTGCACGGTCGCTGTTTTGGCAAACAAGAGATAGGCTTTGGGCAAAAGTTAAAATTCGCATAAAAGAATCGCCATACTCGGCAGCAAACCAGCCGCTAACCAAAGCCTTTCTTCCAAGTGCTTCTTGAATGGAAATATCTGGCATAAGGGCATATTCAAAACCAAATTTCTCAAGGCTTTCTATAAGAGAAACTTCCCAGGCGTGCGATTTGCAAAAATATCCCGTTGGCTCCATTAAAGAATCCGATAGAATTTTTTTGTGTTTTTGCAGTTGCAATTCCCTGAGTTTTTTTGGAAACAACGGGAGCATAGCATCGTTATATGCTCCACCTAAAAATTCAAGTTGCTTGTTTGCAACAAATTCTGCTAACTGCTCACGTTCTTTTTTGTGCTCCTTGTCCAAAGTTCTGAGCATTTTCCCAGTAAAAAACACGCTTAACTTTAATGCGGGTCTTCCATGCAACAAACTGATTATTTTTTCTGCCCAGATTTTTGAAGCATGAAGGTGCGCATTTTTCTTATGCGGGTCGTAAATAGGGCAAAGAGCAAGAGCGAGCTTCATTGCTTGTAAATATAGTAAATTTTTTTAAGGAATTTGTCAAATTCCCCAATAAAATCTCAGCATAATAGAAAAGAAACTTTCATTGCGGTTTTTTATTGAACTTTCTGCAAATAAATTCAAATCTTCCCTTAAATCAAAGGAAATCCATGTCTTTAAATCTGTTTTTGCAATCTTCTCTTTTGCAGGCAAACGCAAATAATCAAAATATATTCCAGAGCGATAATTTTTCGCAGAAAAAACTCTGCTAAAAATTTGAAAACCCGCATAAAATTCATTTTGCCCATTTTCAAAAACTGAACCGCGAAGCATATAGCCGAGCAGATAATCGTTGAATATAATATAGGTTTTGCCCAAACCGAGATTTGTGGTTTTAAATTCTTCCCAACCAGTTTCAAGCAACCAAGACCAACCAGAAATAAAGCCCTGCGATGGGGTTTCCGAGCGAATTCGTACAGGCCAGAACTCTTTGAGAATTGCTCTGCCATTGTCAAAATACATATTAAAAAACAATGCTTCAAGATTTATAAAATTTGAATAATAGCCCGCATAATCGCTTACATCGTGCAAAAACAACCGAAAGCGCAAATTAGCATAAAACCTTTCAATGAATAGCAAACCTATGTCCAAGCGGCTGTATTCGTGAGGGATTTGCATGTCTTTTTGCGAGATAAAATTTTCCTCTTCTCTCTTGTTTCCAGAAAATCGCAGCAATATGGGTTTTTCTATTTTGCCGCTTTCATTTAACAACCTTATTAAATTTTGCGGGGTTAGCAAAACTGGTGCTTCTTGAACGGAGTCAAGAGTGTTTTTTAGCAAGTTATAAATTCCGTCCACGCAATTATTTGTGAAAAATTTATATGAATCTTCTTTTGTTCTCCAGGAATTTAAAGTATCGTTGAATTTTGCTAGTTCTGCATTTGAAATTTTAAGCGGATAAATGAATAAGTCGCGTTTTTCATTATCCACGTATTTATAAATTTTTTCATAAAAAGGCGTTGTTTCATAATTTGCCACAAAACTGCCATATATGCCTTTTGGTATATAACTGAGATAAGCATCTCCAGTTTCTGCCACGAATTCTATTGTATTCCATAGTGGGTATGGGAGCGAATCTGCTTGAAGAAGGAACGCATGTCCCAAAGCCGAAGCGGGATTTTG
>CAZIMU010000072.1:0-9055 GCA_964540355.1 uncultured Fibrobacteraceae bacterium
GTAGCACCTTTGCAACAATCAAAAGGTATTTCGGGGTCTTGGTTTTCCAAATTCAGCGTTTGGTGCAATTTTTGGTCTATCAAAGACTTAATAACAACAATAGCTTCCATTCCGCTGGCTGCTCCTAGCATGTGACCAGTCATGGATTTTGAACTGTTTATTTTCACATTGTCTATTTTGCCGCCAAAAGCTTTTAAAATGGCTTTGCATTCGGCAACATCTCCCCTTGGAGTGCTTGTGCCGTGCGTGTTTACATAACCAATTTTCGAAACATCTATGCCAGCATCTTTGAGTGCCATAGAAGTTGCCAAATTAACACCTTCTCCATCTTCTCTAGGTGCGCTCATGTGATAGGCATCGCCGCTCATACCATAACCTGCGAGCCTAGCCAAAATTTTTGCGCCTCTTTTTTTTGCGTGGCTAAGGGATTCCAAAATCAAAATTCCAGCACCCTCAGAAAGCACAAATCCGTTGCGACCCGCATCAAAGGGGCGGCTTGCTTTCTCAGGTTCCTCGTTTCTGGTGGAAAGAGCTTTCATAGAAGCAAAGCCTGCAAGCCCAATGGGGCAAACAGCTTCTTCTGTGCCGCCAGCTATCATTATATCTGCCCTGCCAAGGCGAATTTGGTCTGCGGCGGTGATAAATGAATGGTTAGATGTTGCGCAAGCCGAAACAGGGCTCCAATTTGGACCCATCCAGCCTGTGCGAATACCAACTTCGCCAGCAACCATATTAGCTATTGCCTGCGGAACAAAGAAAGGCGAAACACTGCGAGGGCCTTTTGTTGCCAAGTTCACTGAACTTTCGTAATAAATTTCCATGCCACCCATGCCAGAACCAACCACCACTCCGGCTCTGGTCACATCAACGGCTGTTTTAGAGTCTTCTATGCCAGCCATTTTAAGGGCTTCTGTTGCAGCGTAAACCGCGTATTGAACACTTCTGGAAAGGCGTTTGCTTTCGGGTGGAGGCGTAAATTCCCTCACTTGCCCTGCAAACTTAACAGGGTAAGCTCCGGTATCAAAACGGTCAATAGCCCCAATGCCCGACTTGCCCGCTAAAAGGTTATTCCACAACTCATCGGCTGTGTTGCCTAAATCGGTAACACAACCCATTCCTGTAATTACTATCTCTTCCATAATCGGGAATAAATATAGAAAATTGTAGGGACGCGATTAATCACATCCCTACAATTTTCTAAACCCTAACCCTCTCTTCAAAAGCCCTTAGCATGGTGACATCGTCTATGAATTCCAATTCGCTGCCAACAGGTATGCCTCTGGCGAGTTTTGTGCGTTTGCAAGGTAAATTCGCAAGCCTGCGGTCAATGTAAAGCGCGGTGCTTTCTGCCTCTGGGCTAGAGCCCAAGGCTAAAATGAGTTCTTTCACGTTTTCTTTTTCTATTCGCTCAACAAGACCGGGAATATGCAAAGTTTCCGGTTTTATGCCGTCTAAGGGAGAAAGAACACCGCCGAGGACAAAATAAAAACCCTTATATGCACCGCTGTTTTCAAAAGGCAAAATATCACTTGCCCTTTCAACAACGCAAAGCAATTCGCCATCTCTATGTGGATTAGAGCATATTTGGCAAAGTTCGCTCTCAGAAATCCCATAACATCTATTGCAGTGAACAAGTCTATTTTTTGCGTTTAAAATGGAATTTGCCAAATCTTCCATTTTTTCCCTGTCTCCAGAAATCAAATGGAAGGCAAGCCTGCGAGCGGTTTTTCGCCCTATGCTAGGTAATTTGGAAAGTTCCTGCACTAGTTTTTCTAGTGCAGGAGGTGATGAGTACACTATTCAGTTGCTCCCTTGCGTGCTTTTTCTAGTAACTCATCGAATTTACTCATAGCAGAATTATATGTATTGTTAAAGAGTTTAGCTGTTGGGCCGGGTAAATCGCCAAGGTCTTTTTTAGCGAGTTTGTATCCCTTTTCAACTGCTGCGCGAACCTGCTCTATATACTCTTCATCGGAGAGTTCTGGAGCAAGACCGCGAAAACTCATTGCAAAATCCACAATGCGTTGAGATGTGTTTTCTGCATTCCAATAGTCAGGAACTTTGGATTCTTCTACGTCTTTCATTCCAGATAAGTCGTACAAAACGGAATCGCTATTATACTTGACAAATTCAACGCCTGCGGATTTTAACGCATCCTTTGACTGCATCATGGATTGCATTAGCGTGTTGCGAATTTCAGTTTGGAAAGCATCCATGTCAAAGTTTTTCCACTGACCTTTGTGTTTTTCTTTAACACTATCGCTTTTTCTAGCAGCTTCTTCGCTAATTTCCAAAGTATCTTCTGGGTTTTCAGAAACCTCTTCTTTATTCTTTGGCACATAGCTCGGAGCTTGGTGAGCTTCGTGCTTTCCTGTTTTTCCGGTTTTACCCGTACTTGAGGCCGAATCGTAATGTTTAACGGCCAATGCGTTTACTGCGGTATTTACATCCATATTGCACACTCCTTTTTTCTATATATCGGCACAATATGGATAAAACTTTAATTTGAACTGCTTGAACTTTCGTCAGCAGAGCTGCTTGAGCTTAGAGCTACGGAGCTTGAGCTTGGAGCTACAGAGCTTGAGCTTGGAGCTACAGAGCTTGAGCTTGGAGCTACGGAGCTTGAGCTTGGGGCAACAGAGCTTGAGCTTGGAGCTACGGAGCTTGAGCTTGGGGCAACAGAGCTTGAGCTTGGGGTAGCAGAGCTTGAGCTTGGGGTAGCAGAGCTTGAGCTTGGAGCTACGGAGCTTGAGCTTGCTGCCGTTATGGTTAAAGAAGGAGTACACATTACTGTTTTGCCAGTTTGGGAACCACATCCTACATTTGATACTGTTATGGTACCTGTACCCGCTGAACCAAATTTTGCAGTAGCAGTCGTGGTTCTCCATAATGAGGTTGCGCTAGGAAGAGCAAGCCCAGAAGAAGCAGAATAATTCGCACTGCCTATCGCGACGTTAGTAGTATAGGGATTACCGTTGCCTTCGAAACACTTGATTGTTGGAGTAGTAACATCTTCCCCAACCAAATATGAATTCTTAGCAAATTCGCAAGTTATGGTACGATTATTAGAACTGCTTGAGCCTGCGACCACAGAACTGCTTGAGCCTGCGACCACAGAACTGCTTGAGCCTGCGACCACAGAGCTGCTTGAGCCTGCGACCACAGAACTGCTTGAGCCTGCTGTGCCAGAGCTACTTGAACCTCTTGAACTGCTTGAGCCTGTTGTGCCAGAGCTACTTGAACCTCTGGAGCTTGAGCTGGGAGCAACAGAACTGCTACTTGCAGCTACGACATTTACTGTGCCGCAGCTTACACCTGTTTTCCTAACTGAACCACAGTCAGCACTGACGCTTATGGGATAGGAGGTGGTTTGAGTATTTGCGCTTACTGTCCAACCTCCTGATCCGAGACCACTCCAAACTTCGTCAGTTGCAGTTTCGCCATTGCTACATGCTAAAGTTGGTTGAGTGATGGTGCCGCCTTTCGCAACATTTGCTTGAAGACCTGTGCAAGTTAGGGTAACCGTAGGCCCACTACTGCTAGAGCCTGTGCCTCCAGAGTTGCTAGAGCCTCCACCCCCAGCAGTTGTGAATTTTACCGTGCCGCAAGGAACGTCCACTAGTTCAACTGAACCGCAGGTAGCACTAACCATTATCTCAATGGAAGTTAGGTTCGTGTTAGGATCTACTTCCCAGTTACCATCTGGGAGACTCCAATGAGGGTCGGTTGCTGTGCGACCATTGCTACATGTTAAATCTGGTGTTTCAATGATACCGCCTTTCGCAACACTTTTTGGAAGACCCGTGCAAGCTAGGGTAACCGTAGCCGTAGCCGCTTTACTGCTGCTGCTTGAGATTTCATCATCGTCGTCGTAAGATTTTGCCGAACCTGAAGAGCTGTCTGACGAGCAAGTCGCTAAAACCCAAATTATTGAGATAAAAGCGAGATAAGTGAAACTTTTTTGGATTTTTGACATTATGTCCTCCATTTTTTTTAAATGCACTGCTAATAATATAGTAAATACTTATTAAATCACTAGGGTATGGGTTTTAATCAGCTTTTTTCTTCGTTTTAAAGCATTATACCTGCATCTAAAGCATTTTTGCGTTGATATATCTTTATTTTTAAACGTAAATGAACTTATGAACAACAAGCATATTCCTATTGTAACCCAAGAATCTGCCAAGTTGAATGTAGGCCAGCGTTCAAAAATAGCATCTATGAAAATAACATCTATAAAATCCACCACCTTGCCTATGCGCAAACGGTCGCAAAAATTCCCCCAAGCACCTGCTATAATAAGAACAATGCCAAGTTTAGACAAATAATCTTCTTTATGCAAGCCTCTGAAAAACCAAATTGCCGCTGTACAAGCTATAATCACAAGGGTTCCATAAAACACGGTTGGCGAAAGCCAAGGCAAAATGCTTTGAGGTATGCTTTGGGGTTTCATGGAAAATGCGGCATTTTCGTTGTAAATAAGGGTAAAACGGAGAAAATCACCTATAACGGGCACACTCCAACCCAAATCGTGGGAATCTGCCCAAAATTTTGTTATTTGGTCCAAAATCAAGGCAATTATGGCTATTATTGCGTAAATATAGGTTTTCACTACTCCCCCATAACCACTTCAACAATATGCTTTTTGCCCGGCAAAATTGGAAGCACATTGCCTTCAATAGCATTGCCATCTATGGTAACCGACTTTACTCCTTTGCTTATGCCATTTGGATTTTTTACGGAAATTTCATAAACTGCGTCACGAAATTTGCGACTAACGCTGAATTCTTTCCAAGCTTTTGGAATACAGGGATTAACAGACAATCCTTTGAATGTGGCTTTTATGCCCAAAATATATTGGGTTGCAGCTTGATATGTCCAGGAACTTGTGCCGCTCAACCAAGCATTGCGCGCCAAACCGAACTGCTTGTGCTCGCTGCCTAGAATGTTTTGCGGGTAGCAATACGGCTCAGACTCAAATTCGCTTATTTTACCATTGTTCTTTGCTGCCGGATTTATTTGATTGTAATACTGAAAGGCTCTGTCGCCATTTCCAATTATGGTTTCGGCTATCATAACCCAGGGATTTGCGTGGAGGAATATGCCGCCGTTCTCTTTTGCTCCGGGAGGATATGTTGAAACACCGCCAACATGAGGGTCAAAGCCGTTGTAGCCTGGCCAAGAAAGTTTAATTCCATTTTCTGTGTTCAGCAGTTTGTGAACGCTATCAAGTGCTGTTTTGGCATATTCAGCAGATGCAATGCCGCTAATCACAGGCCAGCTCTGCCCAAGCGAATCTATTTTGTTGTACTTATTCTTTGATGAACCAAGCGGCTCTCCTTTTTCATCAAACCAGCGCACATACCATTCGCCGTCCCAAGCGGTTTTATTCACCTGCGCTTTTATTTCTTCGTACCAGTTTTTGTATTGCTCCACCAATCCTTTATCTTCAATGGCTTCGCAAATATCTATCATCTCTAGCAAGGCTTTTGCAAAAAGGTTTGCGTTGAAAAGGGATTCCGATCCTGTTGGCAAATTAACGGTATCGTTCCAGTCTGCAAAACCCAAATGAGGAATTCCGTGTGTGCCTCTATCGTTCCAAGAGAATGCAAGGCTGCGTTTTAAATGTTCCAGCACCGTGCCTTTTTCCCTAGCTTCTAATTCTTTCTTTTTGTTATAGAACGGGATTTCTTTTTTGAGGAACTCCATATTTCCTGTTTCTTTTAAATAAGAGGCAACGGTTAAAACAATCCACAGATGGTCATCGCCATAGTATTTTGGACGGTCTTCTTTTTCGCGGGAATCGCCTTCGTTCGCTTCCATTGTGCTGGGGAAATATTGGTGCATTGCATTGCCGCCTTCTAATTGAACGGAGAGCAAATTTTCTGCTAGCACTCGTGCTTCTTCGGGCATGTGGCTCATAACACCTAGCAAATCTTGGCTGGAATCGCGGTAGCCTATTCCACGGTCGCTGCCAAATCCGAGCTGGTATAGGCTTAAATAGCGGCTCCAGTTTTTTGTTGTGTGGCACTGGCGAGGGTTATGCACATTTATCATTGAGTTAAAGCTGGAATCTGGTGTTTTAACCTGCAAAGCCGTTAGATAATTTTTCCAAAAATCTGCGAGGTCTGCAAATGCCTTGTCAACATTTTTAAGGTCGCGATATTTTTTTATTGCAGGCATTGCCTCTGCTATGCTCTTCTCTTGCCCCAGTTGTGTGGCAACGCGCCCAACTTTTTTGGGAGCCAATTTGAATTTGAACATTTGAGCCGCAATGTTATCGCCTCTTAAAGCGGTGCTGTTTGAGAGCTTGCCTTTGTAAAGCGTGGCAGGAGCTGCCCAGCCTGTTATTTCGTTGAAACCCAAAAATTCCCTGCGGTCGCCGTCAAAGCTATCTGCTGGCAGGCTTGCGGTGAAGTAATTTACGGCATATTGCTTTTTCATAAAGGCGTATTGCTCTAAAATCACGTGGCCGCTTTTTTCTTTGTGAGCCTCAACGGTCATTGTTTGAGGAACCCAGTCTGCATTGGTCAACTGCTTTAAGGCATCAAAATGGCTGAACTCATAAACTGGAACTACATCTACTTCCATATTTTTGCGAGATATATTTTCAACGGAAATATCTTGGATTAAAGTTGAGCTTTTTGCTGGAACAAAAACAGTTACCGTTACCTTTAAACCAAAGCCCTCGGCTATCCATTTGGTATAAGAGAGACCAACTCTACATTCCCAGCTATCCCACATTGTGCAGGTAGGGACAACAAAAGGGGAGAGAAGCCTTATGGAATCTTTTTCTTTTATGCGAATGTAAGTTGTGCTGCCTTTGAAATCTGAACTTGGCATTTGGCTTATGTATTTGGTTATGCGGTTTAGAGCGGGGTCTCCTTTGCAAAGCACGGTACCACCGGTGGTGTCCACAATGCCGCCAAAAGCGAGCGTTCCAACATAGTTGCACCATTTTATTGGAGTTGCCGGATTACGCAGCACGTATTCTTTATTGGCATCGTCAAAATAGCCATATTGCCAACCGCCCGTTTTGCTTGTTTCGGTTTTTGCCGCCTTTTTTACGGGTTTCTTAACAGCTACTTTTTTTGGCTGTTTCTTTACAGCTTGCTGTTTTTTTACGGCCGCTTTCTTGGGCTGCTTCTTTGCAGCGGCTTTAGTCTGCTTCTTCACCGCTTTGGACTGTTTTTTTACTGCCATAATGCTCTCCTAAAAAGATAAGCGGGAGACGGGATTCGGACCCGCGACCGTTAGCTTGGGAAGCTAGCGCTCTACCAGCTGAGCTACTCCCGCTGGATAGGGTGTAATGTAGAAAAAACTATATTTCTTTATATGGAAAACACTTCTCTTTCGCGCAATTTAATAAATTCCTTTAGGAAACTATTGTGCGATGAACGCAAAAAACGCAATCTCACTCAGTTTGAATTATCTGAGAAATGCGGTTTGAGCAGGCAAACCATATCCCTTTTTGAGAGTGGCAAAAGGGTGCCTACACTCATATCTCTTTTTCAATTATCAAAGGGCCTTAATATGTCTTCGGTAAAATTTTTGTCTATGCTCCTAAAAAAAATTGAGCCAACTCACCATTAACCTTTTCCCACTCCTCATACAAATCCAAAACCTGTCCTTTCGCAAGCTCCATCTCTTTGGAAATTTCCGCTATTTTCAAACCATCCCCTTTTTCTGCGGCGGTAATTATATTTTTTTCGCACTCAGCTACAAAGTTTTCTTTTTGCTGAATATCGTTTTCTATCTGCTTTATTTTTTGCTCCAGCGGGCGAACCGTGCGGGATTTTTGGAGGATTTGCTCGGCGCGTTCTCTTTTGTCCATTTTGTCTTTTTTGTCTGAACCTCGATTTACCGATTCGCCCGATTTTTCAGGCTTTTCTGCGGTCCAGCCTACTCTCTCCAAGAAATCTTGGTAAGTGCCGTCAAAGAATTTGGCTTTGCCGCTGTCGAAAATTATCAGGCGTTTTGCGAAGGCGTGTAAAATTTCTTCATCGTGGCTCACTAAAATTGCGGCACCTTTGAATTCGTCCAATGCTTCTATTAGGCTGTCAACGGAATCCATATCCAAGTGGTTTGTGGGTTCGTCTAGCAAGAGCAGGTTGCAGGGTTTGCCGAGAATTTTCGCAAGCAAAACACGGCTGCGTTCACCACCGGATAGCACTTGTATTTTTTTCAGGGCATTGTCGCCTTCAAACATCATAACACCAGCGAGCGAGCGGGCTTTGCCCCTAGCTTTGTCTTCTAGCGAAGATTGAATTTCCTCTTCTACCGTTTTGCCCAAATCCAAGCGATTCACATTTGTTTGCCCAAAATAATTCATAAGGGTGCTGTTGTGAATATCAACGCTGCCGGAGTTCGGTTTGAGTTCGCCTGCTATTAAATTCAAAAGCGTGGTTTTGCCCTTTCCGTTTGGACCAACAATGGCAAGGCGGTCGCTTCTGTATAATTCAAAATTCAAATCTTCAATCAAGGGCAAATCTTTTGTGAATCCAAAACTCAAGTGCCGCACGGTTAGCATTTTTTTCGCTGGGAAATCCGTTTCTGTAAATTCAAAATCAAGGGTTTTTATTTTTTCCAAATTAGAAAGCGGTTCGTGCCGCTCCAAAGCCTTTACCTTGCTCTGCACCGCCTTGGCTTTGGATGCTTTATATCTGAATCTCTCTATGAACTTTTGCAAATGCTCGCGTTTTGCAGCATCGTTTTCCATTGTTCTCAAATACACTTCTTCGTCTGCCAAAATAGCATCTTGGAGTTTTGCCACGCTACCCTGCATTTTTCGCATTTTTTGCCGATGAATTCCAAGCGTGTGAGTGCAAACGCTATCCATAAAGCGGCGGTCGTGGGTTATGAGCATCAACTCGCCAGGCCAGTTTCTCAAAAATTTTTGCAGCCACCGCACAGAAACTATGTCTAAATAATTTGTGGGTTCGTCTAGCAAAAGCATATTCGGTTCGGATGCCAAAGCCTTTGCCAAGTTGAGGCGAATTTGAAAACCTCCCGAAAGCATTGCCGGAGATTTTTTTTCAACGGTTTCTTTGTCAAA
>CAZIMU010000073.1:0-4845 GCA_964540355.1 uncultured Fibrobacteraceae bacterium
ATGGGACATCCCTAACCCCTATACCCTAAACACAAACATTGAGTTAATCATTACTTATTATATATGTATATATATATGTTACGGGGGTGTGGCAAGGGTGTGTCCCAACAGAACGGTTTATTGTTCCTCAAACTCCGTTCCCCTGCTCGTATGCCAAATACCCAATATGTCAATATCGTTTTCATTCTCTCTGTAAAAAATGTTATAGCTAAATTTGCCTAGCTTTATAGCTTTCATTCCTCTTTTGTATGGTATGCCTATCCAAGGCGTTGTTTCTAACTGCTTTATAGCAGCGAAAAATTGGTCATTCATTATTTCCGCTTGAGTTGGTGCTAGCACCTTATCTCTCAAATAAATTATTGCTTCGTTTAGCAATTCAAAGCACCTTTCTGTTACTTCTACTGGCTTTATTTTCAAATCATTTCTTGTCATAATAGCCACTAGCAAATCTTTCTTTCATTATTCTTTCAGCTTCCGCCAATGGAATAGTTTTCCCTGCATCAGCTTGGGCTATGCTTATAGCCAATTCCCTATCCAGCTCTATCTCGTCTAACAAGTCCTCAGTCCATTCGCCAAGCCTTAGAACTTTCATAGCTTGCTTAACTTCCGTAACCGTCAATGTATCTGTCGCCGTTGCAGTTGCCATATTTTACCTCTCATTGTGAAATATAGTAAATTTCTTTGGGACATGGGAAATGGGGTGTGGGGTGTGGGGTGTGGGGTGTTACAGGGCTAATCTGCTGTCCACGTATTCTTTGTCTTCTTTTGACAAGGTGCCGTTTTTCTCCAAAACATAGGTCAAGGCTTTGAAGGAGTTGTCCATACGGGTACTGAGGGCTTCTATTTTGTAGTCTAGCTCTTTTATTTTGTATTCTAGCTCCTTTGTGGAAGACTCTATTTTGTATTCTAGCTTCTTTATGTAAATTGTACCCCACGCAATGATGGACACTATAGTAACCAACGTTCTCACGTTTTCTGCATTTAGTATCATGTTCAAGGCGTTTTCCATTTGCTACCTAATTTAAATATAGCAAAAAAATGGGGGAAAAGGGGGGAAAAAATGAAAACAGCGAAGAATGCAACAGATAGTTGCAAAATTACAGAACGGTTTGGAGCAAGGGGATTTGTTCGGTTGCCCATTGTTCGAAATTGTTTTCGGAGATTTTTTGCCTTGCCTGTGCCATTAAATTTAAATAGAAATGGAGGTTGTGGATGCTGGCGAGCTGTAGCACTAGGAGTTCGTTGGAGTGGATTAGGTGACGGAGGTAGGCACGGGTGAAGTTTTTGCAGGTGTAGCAGGCACAGTTCGGGTCTGGGGGGGCGTTTTCTTCTTTGTGGATGGCGGATTTGTAGTGCAACACGCCTTGGCTGGTGAATAACATGCCGTTTCGGGCGTTTCGGGTGGGCATAACGCAATCAAACATGTCTATTCCGCGCAAAATCAGTTCTAATAGGTTCCAAGGGGTTCCTACGCCCATTATGTAGCGGGGGAGGTTTTGCGGTGTGTGCTGGGTGCAGAGTTCTGCGATTCTATACATTTCTTCTGCGCTTTCGCCAACGGAAAGCCCGCCTATTGCGTAGCCGTCCGGTTCTATCTGTTTTAGTTCTTCTATCGCTTGGAATCGGAGTTCGTCGTGGGTGCCGCCCTGGATTATGCCGAAGAATTGCTGGTTGTAGCCGTGGAGGGGCGGGTTTTTGGCAAGCCATTCTTTTGCCGTTCGTGTCCAGCGTTTTGTGTAGTCTAGGGATTTTTGGGCTTCTTGTTCGGTGCTGGGGTAGGGGGTACATTCGTCAAAGGCCATTATTATGTCTGCGCCTATTTCCCTTTGGGCTTGCATTACGCTTTCGGGGGAGAAGAAATGTTTGCTGCCGTCTAGGTGGCTGCGGAATTCTACGCCGTTTTCTTTTATTTTGCGGAGTTCTTTGAGGCTCCATACCTGAAAGCCGCCGCTGTCGGTGAGTATGGGGCCGTGCCAGCCGCAGAATTTGTGGATGCCGCCCATTTTGGCGATTAGGGGGGTGCCAGGGCGCAGATGGAGGTGGTAGGTGTTGGCGAGGATTATTTTTGCTTGCATTTCGTGCAGGTCGCGTGGGGATACAGCTTTTACGCTGGCGGCGGTGCCTACGGGCATGAAGATTGGTGTGGGCACTTCGCCGTGAACGGTTTTAAGTAGCCCGATTCGGGCTGCGGAGTGCTGCGATGTTTTTAGGAGGGTGAACATTTTTTTCAATATAGTAAATGCTGATTAATTCAAATTCAAGTGCTATGGGACAAGGGACAAGGGATATGATTTTTAATCATTGCTTACTATAGAATAATTGTTCGAAATAGGGCAGACACGTGCAGTTGCCCCTACGGGAGTTGTCCGTACGGAACGCTGTTCTCGTAAAGTTCGTGGGGGGCAATGTCTTGGCCGTTAACCCATTCAATTCCATAGCCATTATTTGTTATACGAACATTTTTAAAATAATTTTTGTCTTTGAGTTCCCCGTACCAACTGCCTTTTATATATGGCAAAACATCAAAAAGTTTTTTTTCGCTGGTTTCATATTCAAGAAACAGGCTAAAAGGCTCAACAGGCTCAATTAATTTTATTTTTGGCTGCAACATAATAAAAACGCTATTTTAAAGGTTCAATTTTAAAAAATTGCTCGCCTTTACTCAATAAATCCCAATTAGCTGATAAATCTTCTTTATGTATTTCCATCCAAGCTACCAATAGTTTCATTTTTGGAATAGGTAAACTTCCTTCTAGTATTTCTCCATCTAAAGCAATGGCAACTTCTTCTCCAGAATATTCGGCGTGAATATGCGGTTTTTTGTGCTTGCCTTGCTTTTCGCAATACATTCTAACAATTATGCCAAAAAATAAAGATAATGTGGGCATATGTGTAATATAGTAAAATAATGGGGGAAAAGGGGGAAAAAATGAAAACTGTGAAGAATGCAACAGATAGTTGCAAAATGAACATTTAAACCACAAAATATGCAATATATCCCCATTTTTGCTTTAATTTTGTGGTTTTTTGGGGGAAAAATTTTAAATTATATTAGCGGCAATCACGGGTTCACAATAGGACAACCACGAGGAGTTGCCCGTACGTACGGAGGTTTTGATGTATTTTGATGCTACTTATATGATTCTTATACTTGTGGGCATTGCTTTGTCTGGGGGCGCAGCCCTTATGGTGAAAATGAGGTTCAAAAGCGGAGCTAAAGTGGCTATTTCCAGCGGTTATACTGGGGCGCAGGTGGCTAAGGCTATTTTGCAGAGCTGCGGGATTAGCGATGTGAGCGTTCATGAGCATAAAGGGTTTCTTTCTGACCACTATAATCCGCTAAACAAAACGCTTAATCTTAGCCCTGAGGTTTATAATGGACGCTCGGCGGCTTCGGCGGGAGTGGCGGCGCATGAGGTTGGGCACGCTATTCAGCACGCACAGAATTATTTTCCTATGTGGATTCGGTCAACTATTGTGCCTGCGGCAAATATTGGGAGCAATTTGGGACCTTGGATTATCATTGTGGGTATTATGCTCGGTGCTGGGGCAGAGGTGAATTCAGGGCTTGGGCATTATATTGCGGCTATTGGGGTTGCGCTGTTCGCTATGGCTACGGCGTTCACTTTGGTGACCGTTCCTGTTGAGTTCGATGCTTCTGCACGGGCAAAGCGGCAGTTGGAGAATTTGAGCATTGTGAGGCCGGGCACGGAGGCAAATACGGTTTCTTCTGTTTTGACTGCGGCGGGCTTAACTTATGTGGCAGCGGCTATTAATTCTATTATTATGCTTTTGTACTGGGCTTATAAAGCCGGTTTAATCGGCGGAAGAAGGAATGATTGATTGTCGGTGGCTTCGGCTACGTTCAGTCACCGTTCATTGAGCGGAGCCGAAATGAACGGGGACATGGGACATGGGGTATGGGGGTTTGGATATATGAGATTATATAAAGATTTCCTAAATGAGGTGTTTCCTGAGTGCGAGAAGGTTCGCAAGGTTTCGCTGAATGTGGGGTTTAGTTGCCCGAATTTGGATGGAACGGTTGGAAAAGGAGGTTGTGATTATTGCGATAATAAATCTTTTAGCGCGGTGGCTACTTCTGAGCTTTCTGTGATGGAGCAGTTGGAAGACGGGATTAAGAAAAATAAAAACTGTGGGATTCTCGCTTATTTTCAGAGCTATACTAATACTCATGCACCTGTGAAAAAACTTCGCGAGGTTTTTATGCCCGTGATTCAGCACGTCAAGGTTGCGGGGATTTCTATCGGTACACGTCCCGACTGTTTGAGCGAGGAAGTTGTGAATTTGCTTGCTGAACTGAATAAAATTAAAAAAGTGATTGTAGAAATAGGAGTGCAAACTGCAAATGATAAAACTTTAAAAAACATAAATAGGAATCATACCGTTGCACAAGTGCGCGATGCCGCTGTGCGCTGTAAAAATGCGGGTCTTTTGACTGCTTCGCACATCATTATAGGGTTGCCAAACGAGGATATGGAAGATTTTGTGAATACGGCGAAATTGATTGCGGAGTGCAAGTTTTCTGCTGTTAAAATTCACCCTTTGCATATCACTAAGGGAACCAAGTTTGCGGTGGAGTATGCGAAGGGGAAAATTGGGCTTTTGGGGCTGGAGGATTATTGCAAAGCGGCGGCGGCGGTGATTGAAATTTTGCAGCCGGCAGGTGTTGCTATTGAGAGGGTGAGTGCGGACTGCCCTGCTTATATGCTTGTGGCTCCGGCTTGGTGCGGAGAAAGGCAGAAAATTTGGGAGGGGATTGATAATATTATGGGGCGGGCAGACACCGATGCAAAATAGTTACGGGGCAGGTTTGGCGGCGGGCTG
>CAZIMU010000073.1:4945-9049 GCA_964540355.1 uncultured Fibrobacteraceae bacterium
GGCTGCGGTTGATGGATTATAGCGGAATGGGCTGCGGCTGAGTCGGCGGCGATGGCTGCGGAGAGAGCGGCAGAGGAGGAAACGGCGGCTGAGTCGGCGGCGGGTATAGTTTGCGGCACGGCATCTGCGGGTTGTTGCGTGGTGGGTTGTTGCACGGCGGGTTGGTCTAGTTGCTGCTTGTAGCGGTAATATTCCCAAGGGCTCATGTTGGTTCCTGCAACGGGGCTTGCACCGGTTGATATCATTTCTCTGCCATATAGTTTGCTGTAGGCACTTTTGAATTGTTCTGAGCTTCCGTTTATTTTTTGCTCTTCTGAGATATTGGAGTTGTAGCCTGATGTGGGGTCTATAACAAAATCTCCG
This sequence comes from uncultured Fibrobacteraceae bacterium, assembly GCA_964540355.1. Lineage (GTDB taxonomy): Bacteria > Fibrobacterota > Fibrobacteria > Fibrobacterales > Fibrobacteraceae > Fibrimonas. Next base: position 5,309 of record CAZIMU010000073.1, read on the forward strand.
TTGAGGTCGCGTATTAGGGATTTTCTGTCTGGACCGGCGGTTACTACTGCGGAAACGGCAATATCACCAACCACCTTTATTTGCATGGTGTTTCTTCTGCTGCCCCAAATTTCGGTTGCGTTTTCTGCACCGGGTTTAACTTCTTTTACATTGCCCCAGGCTTTGAATATTTTTGTGGTGTCGTAAATTTTGGTTGCATACATTGTGGGTCTGTAGTTGTAGTAATATATGTTTGTATCGCCGTATATTTCCACTAGGGTTGGCCTGCCCGCTTTGAGCATCCATTCGCTCACAGGGCTTGTTGACAAGGCTATCATGTCTTGCTCGTCTATCCAGTTTTCTTTTAAGCCTACCTGTTTTGAAACACAAGCTGAAATTAGCAATGCCGCTAGGGCTAGGGCGTAAAGTTTAGTCATAGTTGGGAATATAGAAAATTTAAATTCTACCCATTAAACCTAATGAAATTTGGCCTAGCCAATGATTCTCTCCAAGGTCTTTTTTTAAGAATTGTCCGGGACCCTGACCTAGCAATATCCTTAAATCCACGCCTAAATGCTTTCCTGTTGCGCGCAGTCCGCTCATAAACGAAAAAGAGGGGCTTCTAGAAAGTCCTTTAAAATCTTCCATCGTCCATTCTCTAACTTCAACCATCGTATTTAGTGGAAATTGAATATAACCGCCTGCATATAAACTCCCAAAGCCAACGCCCACAGCTAGGTCTGCGGAGTTTTCTTCTATGCGGTAATGCACTTCCTGTGGAAAACCATCATAAGCTCTGTAAGAATACAAAGCGTCCATAAAAAAGAATACATCTGTTGTATCTATGAGGTCTTTTTCCTTTATATGAACGGTTAAACCGCCCGATAGCGCATAGCCTGGGTAATGCTGGTCTAGTCCGTTATTATTGAAAAAGAATGTTCCGCCGCCAAAAAAAATAGGCCATACCAGAGTAGCCGCTTTGCGAACATATTTCCATTCATTATTATTGCTCACTTTATCATTATTCGCTTTTGCAGCATAGCAAATAGTTTGATGTGAAAATAAAATCGCAAGGAAAATTGCAAGTAAGCGTTTAGTTCCCATTCAGTATATCTCCCAATTTACCAAGTTTCTTATCTGTTTCATTATATACAGGGATTTTGTCGGTGAAACTAATCGTATCGCGTGTGTATTTTCTAACATCATAAAGGATATATGTACGATATTGTTTGCCGTTGCTCGCACTAAAACGCACATAGTCGTCTCCCTCAGAAACAATCTTTTCAGAAGTTTTGCCAGGCAATATGTCTCCAAAATCGGTGTTGTTCCATTCAACACTTAGCAACCGAACACTGGATTTGTTTTGCATCAAAAATTTTGTGGCTTCTGGTTTTGCCTCTATTGTTCCTGTGGAACAAGAAATTACTTGCAAAAACAAAAAACAATATGTTAATAATTTTTTCATAGATTTAATCAGAAAGTTATTTTCTCTCCTTCTCCTATTTTTTTAACCGAATCACCATCAAATTCAAAATCGTATATATAATTGTTCTTTGCCATGAATTCTGGAAATGGGTATTGCTCAAATACTTGTGTTATGGTGTAGCCTTTAATTTCTTCTTCTCCCTTCATTTTATAGATTCCAAATTTTCCCATTGGCACGGGCAATTCTCCATTGCCAGCTTGTCTGAAATGTACCCCCAAATAGTTTAATTCAAAAGGTTTGCTAGAGGTGTTTAGAATTCTGAAAAAAGCCCCATCAAATTCAAATTTTTCTGTTGGTTCTGGAATTTCAATAACATAATTTTTGCCAGCTTCTATGTTTCGCGAAATTTGCACATTGGGGTCTATGCCATTTACCCAAACATCACCGCAAGAACATTCAGAATAATTTGCCACCAAATGCCAATATTCTATGCTGAAAACAGAGCCTGAGCCATAATTGTCGCTAGGGCTAAGAGTTGTAGGATATGACTTTCCGGGCCTCATTTTGTCTATCAAAGCCGACCCACTAAAAGATGTTAAATGGACACTCACATAGTAAGGCGAGTTATTAAAAAAAGTGACCGATGACAGATAATCGGAATTATCATAACCATGTTTGCCGCAAGAAAGAGCCAGCAAAGCGAGCAATGGCGCAAACTTTTTTATGGCAAACATAAATCACCATTCTATTATTGCGTAACTATTAACTTGGAAATATCAATTTTCTCTCCTTCCGAGATAGTAGCTTTGTAATTAGTCGCATCATCTATGCCGCCACCTATATGACCTACAGTGGCCGTATAAGTGTAACCAGCCTTGATAATTGGTACGTTGCCGTCTTTATCAAGAACAGGAACTAGTACGGTTCCATTATAGAAATTGATAATCAAACCAGCTTCTTCCCCTGCCTCGGAACATTCCAATTCATAAGTAAGCCTTTCGCCATTGCTAATCGCATCGTAACCGTTTTGAGAAATAAGCTTTTTCAGAGCGATTGTCACATATCCAGTAGTATTTGGAGCAATGTTTTTAACCGTTATGTAGGCTGCGGTTTGTTTCAAAGTTCCATAAATGTATTCCCAAGTGAGCGTTTTATCATTGGGGAAATAGTAATCGTTGATACTTTGATTTGGACCTAGCGGTCTGGGAGCAACTTGAACACCATCGGTCATTTTTGTTGATGGCAATGTAGTGACCTCTGAGGTAGATTTATTGAAAAATACATAAACAGGGAATAATGTAAATGATTCCGATGTTTCGGTATAAATCATTTGATTTATACTAAGCGCGGGTAAGTAAGCCACTTTCTCGCCATCTATGCTATTCTTGCGAAGCTCCATGCCTATATTGAACCTGTTTGTAACTCTAACAGCATTGCTGCCTGTGTTGCTAAGGTTTATGTTATAGCGATACATTTTACCAGCTCCGTAAGTGACCATTGCGGTGAATTCTATTCTTGCCTTGTTTGGCTCTAACGAATATTTATCGTACTCTTCTTTGGAAACTCCGCGTAAAATGGCATAGCCGCCAACGTTAAAATCGCTAACATACTTGCTAATGTCCAGTTTTTTGGTGTCTCCAGCCCTAACTCCACCCAACAAATTGCTCGGCGCAGGGGTTTGCCCTATGAACAGTACCATATCTTTGTTTGAGCCGTTGACCATCTCAAGGGTTCCACTATTGGAACCGTCCCAATTGACTCCATCAAATGCATACGGGTCGCTATGCTTGCCGCAACTTAAGAACAATGATGTGGATATTGCCGCCAAAAGCAGCAATGCGAGGGAGAACTTTCTTGATTTCATAATTTTACTCCTTGTTGAAAGTTGAAATTTCTTGTTTACAAACCCGTGGCATCTTTTCTAAGAGCTTCAGCTTTATCTGTTTTTTCCCAGGTAAAACGTGCGCCCTTGTGTCCAAAATGTCCGTGCTTTGCGGTTATTCTGTAGCCCGGCTTCAACAAATCCAAAGATTTGATTATTCCGGCTGGTTTTAGCTCAAAATGTTTGCGAATCAGTGCTTCAAATTTGTGGTCGCCTATTTTGCCGGTGCCAAAGGTATTCACATTTATGGAAACCGGTTCTGGGAAGCCTATGGCATAAGCAAGCTGAACTTCGCAACGTTTTGCGAGTTTTGCAGCAACAATGTTTTTTGCAACATAGCGCGCAACATAAGCCGCAGATCTATCTACCTTGGATGGGTCTTTGCCGCTGAATGCGCCACCGCCGTGCCTGCCCATTCCGCCATAGGTGTCCACTATAATTTTGCGCCCTGTTA
>CAZIMU010000074.1:0-8934 GCA_964540355.1 uncultured Fibrobacteraceae bacterium
GAAGTTCGTGAATTGCTGCATTTGATGATACATTCTCTATACAGCAATAAAGAAATATTTTTGCGCGAGCTGGTATCTAACGCAGCAGATGCCTTAGATAAATTGAGGTTTTTATCCATTGCAAACCCAGAACTCTTACCCCCAAGCACAGAACTGCGCATAGATATATCCGCAAACGACGAAACCAAGATTCTAACCATAGAAGACAACGGAATTGGCATGAACAAGGAAGATTTAATCCAAAACCTTGGTACAATAGCTCGTTCTGGCACAAAAAACTTTATGCAGAGCATAACAGGCGATGAAAAAAGAGATGTAAACTTAATAGGGCAATTTGGTGTTGGCTTTTACAGTGTATTTATGGTGGCTTCAAAGGTGGAGGTGCATTCCAAAAAAGCCGGAGAAGAACAAGGCTACCAGTGGGTATCTGAGGGTACAGGCGATTTTTCCGTAAATGAACTCCCAAAAGAGAAAAACGGGACAAAAATCACCATTTACCTGAAAGACGATGACGACTGCAAAAATTTTGCCCAGGAATGGCAAATAAAGAGCATAGTTCGCAAATACAGCGAATTTGTGACCCACCCCATATACATACATTCTTTTGACAACGATAAAAAGGAAAATATTGAGCGATTGAATGAAAAACCTGCCCTATGGAGGCAAAGCGCAAAAACAGTAGAAGAAAAGCAGTACAAGGAATTTTACGAGTTAGTTTCCCACGAAGGGGGCGAGCCTCTTGCCTGGAGCCATAACCACGTTGAGGGTACGCAGGAATACTGGAGCCTGCTTTACATTCCTTCCAGAGCGCCTTTTGGGGTGCGTTATGCCTCTGAGCATAGCCACGGGCTAAAGCTCTATGTTAAGCGGGTATTCATAATGGACGATTGCAAAGAGCTTTTGCCAACTTGGCTCCGATTTGCCCGCGGCGTTATAGACACCGAAGATTTGCCGCTGAATGTTAGCCGTGAAATTTTGCAGAGCAACAAAATAGTTGCCAATTTGAAAAAACACGCAATTAAAAAAATATTGGATGCCTTGCAGAGCGTGGCAAATGACCGCAAAGAAGACTACGCAAAATTCTGGACAGAAATGGGAGCCGTTTTAAAAGAAGGCTTTTACATGAACTGGGAATTTTTAGACGAATTGAAAAGCTTGCTTAGGTTCAAAAGCACCAAAACAGGCGAAAAAGAGCTTGTTGGGCTAGAAGAATATGTTGCCAGAATGTCAGAGAGCCAAAAAGAAATCTATTACATCATTGGAGACTCTCTCCCTGCGGTGCAGGGTAGCCCGCACTTGGAGGCTTGCAAGGCAAAGGGCTATGAAGTTCTATTCTTGACAGATGCCGTTGATGAGTTTATGATGCAGGGACTCAGGGAATTCAAAGACAAAAAATTCCACGACACGGCTCTTGGGGATTTGGAATTTGAAAAGAGCCAAGAAGAGGAAAATGCAGAAAAAGAGAGCAAAAAAACTTATGAAAAACTCTGCGAAACCTTGCAAAAAGTTTTGGGCGAAGAGGTTAGCGAAGTGCGCGTTACAAGCCGCCTAAAAGACAGCCCTTGCATGTTGGTTAGGGCAGCAGGTGGCGTGGGTTCCCACATGGAAAAAATTATGTCTTTGCAAGGCATGGAAGTGCCAAAAACAAAACGCATTTTAGAAATCAATCCAGACCACGAAATTTGCAAGAATTTGCTCAAAAAAGCACAAGATGGCGAGGATTTGGGTTCTTATCCTGCGGTGTTATACGGGCAGGCTTTGCTTGCAGAAGGTTCGGTTTTGCCAGACCCTGCGGCATTTGTCTCTGCAATGAACAAGGTTTTACTTTCAAAATAAAAGGATGGTTTTATGCTTATTGTTCCTCAAAAGTTCAAGATAGGGTTTTTTGACTGCGATGCAAACGCTTATTTGCGCATTTCCAGACTCTTTGAGTTTTTTCAAGAAACCGCGCTTATTTATTTAAGGGAACAAGGCATTGACTATTTGTCTATGATTAAAAAAGACAAATTCACAATGGTTATCTCCAGGATAAAATTGAGGATTTCGCATTTGCCGCTTTGGGGAGAAGAGATTTTAGTCAGCACGTGGCTAAAGGGCTTTAATCCTGAAAAGGTGGCTTGGGGCGATTACGATGTTCGCGATTCGCAGGGAAATTCCATTATGCAGGCAACATCGTCTTGGCTTTTGATAGATTTGAATGATGGAAAGGCAATACCTTTTTCGGAAGGTCCATATCGCTTTAAACTTTCGTCGGAACTCAGTGCCTTGCCAGAGACAATTGAGTTGCTGGAACCAAAAGGGATGCCAAAAACTGAATTGGTAAAAGCGGTTAGATATAGCGATATAGATTTGAATTATCACGTGAATAATTGCAGGTATTCAGATTGGGTTTTGGATACCGTGAGCATGGAAGAATTGAAGGAGCGCAGGATTCGCTCCATTCAGTTGAATTATATGCATCAGGTTGAGTACAATGCAAATGTTGCTTTAATGCGTTTCCCCAACACCCGCCACCACGTGGTGATTTTTGGCGTTAATGAGGAACACCCTGAGCAGGTGCATTTTCAGGCAAGAGTGGGTTTTGACAAACCATTTGAGGAGTGATATTCAACACCAAATGCCTCTTGTGCAAATTTTTCATCTTATCCAACAGAAAGAAATCTTTTCTTTTTTTTCTATAATGTCAAATTCGTGATGATCCGATGTAACTAACATCCCTTTTAATAAATATGCAGTAGATAAAGCAATGGAATCAGCTAATGATATTCTGTATTTTGCTTTCAATTTTCCTGCTTCAAAAAATACTGAGTTCGAAATTGGAGAAATTATTTTTATGGGATTTCTTTTTATTTCAAAAAGAACACTTTTTGCAGCTGATTCTCCGCATCTTTTTACAACATCATAATAAACTTCCAACAAATTTACCTTGTGCATAACAATTTTTATGTCATTGTACTTTTTTTGAGATATAAATATATTCTCCACCTTTTCAGTACCATCTTCGTTTTTAAGTGATGCTATAATTGCACAGGCATCTAATACGTATATTTTGGACATTACTCCAGTTCCTTGTCTATTTGTTTTTGTTTGCAAAATTCTTTTGTTGAGAGGCTACTATTTTCAAGCATACCGAATAATTTGCTAAAACGCTTACGTTTTTCCTTTACAGGCACAAGTTTAATTATTCCCTTTTGTTCCAAAACTCTTACCTTGCTAGCTTGAATTTTATCCCACAGCAACACGGGTAAAGTTTTTGTGTTTAAAATGATGCTTTCCATAGAAACTCCAAAAGATTCTTGTTAAGATAGAAAATTAAGGAATGACTTGGGCCTGCTCTTGCGGGTTGCCTTTTGGCAGGAGTGATGGTTATTATTTCAAGGCAACACGCCAATTCTCCCACCAGTGATGCGCGCAAAATAATCAGGATTATACATAGCTTCAAGAACAAGGCCAGGCCATCTGAATTCTCCCGCATAGCTCGGATGAATTTGAACAGCAAAAACCTTTGTCTCGTTTGGATAAAGGTTAAAGAACCAATTAATGCGGTCGTCCCTTATATCCACATAATCTGCTTTGGAAAGTGATGGGCGCATATTATTTAGCCAGCCTGGTCTATTATCTTCGTGCAACCTATCGTTGGAAATTTCAAAACCAGAAGGCAAAATGCTGGATAATGCCAAGTTTTCAACCTTGCTGGAAACAAGAGACCTAGCACCAAAAACAATCCAGAATGGTTCGCCTTGTTTTATTTGCGAAGCGGTAATTCTCTCTCCAGTTGAGCTAAACAAATTCCTTTCCATAACAAGCCCTTTATTCTCTGTTTTTATGTTGTCTTCCAAAGGCAAACCCCTTGTTTGAAGTTCGGCAAAAATTGTACCGTTCAAGGCATTTACAGAAACCCCTTGCGAGCCAAAAGAGGTTAAATCTATTTTTATTGGCTTATTGGCTTTAATTAAAACTTTTCCCGTTTTTTCGCCTGCTTTCCACTCCGCTTCCACATCGCCTGCGCTGAATTTATCTCTAAGAGCAGAGAAAGCCAACAAGGCAAATGCGCTCTCTTGGGTACTCCACCATCCTTTGGAATTCCATTCTTTTGCAAGAGTTTGGTAAATTTTCAAAGCCTCTCCAAAATTGTTCATTTTTGCAAGAACCAGAGCGGCAAGCGCTTGGTCTCTCAGAGAAGAACCATAAGTACCTGAATTTTCCCTATAATCGCTCAAAGCATTTCCGCTATATTCCAAAACCTGTTTTGCAATGGATTCTTTTCCGGCGGCGTGATAAGCTCCCGCAAGCAGATATTTAGAAAGCCAGTCCAGCTTATCCAAATTATTCTCTTTCATCAAATTCATTGCACCCATCTGTTCTGAGCCAGCCAGGGAGAGCAAAAATAACCTATAAGCCTGATTGCGGAAATCTTTATTATAAGTTTTCTTTGACTGCTCTGCTTCCCAGTTTTTCCAAGTATCCAAAAGGTTTTTGGGAATAGAGTAGCCAGCTTTGCTTGCCTCCAGCATAAAATGCCCTGCATAACTGCTTGCCCAAGAATCCGCATTGCCGCTTTGGTTAGGCCAATAAGAAAAGCCTTGGCTCAAAGAGAATTGCGCAAGCCGTTTAATTCCCTCATTTATATTACCTGTAATTTCTTGCTTTGTTTTTGAATCCAAATCCCTCAATTTGTCAATATATAATTGCGGGAATATGCTAGAAACAGTTTGTTCCAAGCAACCATAGGGATAATGTATTAAATAATCCAATCGCTCGTCTGCGCCTAAGCTGGGCATTGTGCTGAGTACAAGCGTTGCTTTGTGAGTGCCCTCTATTCCAAAAGCATTTATTTTGGTTTGCCAAGTTTCACCGCTTGAAATTTGCTTTTGCAAAACTTCTGTGTAAAACGCAGACGAACTCAATATTGGTAAATCTATGGTATCGGAGGTTTTGTGTTTGCCACTCTCCGCCTTTACAATTATTTTTGCACTTCCAAGAATTGGCAATGCTTCAACCTCAAAACTACCATCAAGTTCGCCGGGTTTTTCAAAAGAAAGGGTGAAACTATTGTTGCCTATAATTTTGAGTTCAGACGAAACCTGCAAACTGACATTTGTTTTTTTCACATCATCGTCCATTGCGAACACAGAAACGGGAACTTTGAATTTATCTCCTGGCTTTGTCGCTCTAGGAGCTGTTGGCAAAATCATAAGAGGCTTTTTAACCACTATATTGGCTTCGTCTTTGGAAAATGCGTTTTGAGAAACACCAATTAACTGCGCCCTTACAGAGCCTACATATTGCGGCATTTGGAATTTGATTTTTTGGCTTTTTCCGGCTTTCACTTCTTGAACTCCGCTGAACAGAGAAACAGCTTTGAATCTTTGTGTTTTCTGTTTGCCAGCCATATCCCCTACTGCTTCGTCTCCACCGCCTATGGATAAATAAGAATCCATATCCGGCATCAAAGCCCCTATGATTTCGTCATAGTTATCGGAGCTTTTTATCCCAAGTGCCATTTTTTGGAAATAGAATTTCCAGGGGTCAGGGGTTTTGAAATTCGTTAAATCCAGCAAGCCTTCGTCAACCACGGCAAGGGTGAATGAGGCATCTTCTTTAGAAGGATTTGTGACCTCTATGGAAAATTCCTCACCTGGTTTAATTTCTTTTGGAACGTTTAAAGCTAATTTCAGTTTTGTTTTTTCATCTTCAACTTTAATTGGCAAAATTCCGTAATAGCGCATTGGTTTTTCGCCCTCAACGCTCTTTAAAGGTAAAAATAAACTAACAACCGCATAAACATTAGGCATCATATTTTTGGCAGCAACAAAAGAAACAACATTTTTGCCAGCCGTAGCATTTATAAATTTCGTTTCCAAAATTTTATTGGCATTTTCCAAACTCACAAGCGCATTTCCGTTGGTGGGAGATTCAAAGGAAATATAAATGGAATCGCCTATATCGTAGTTGTTCTTTTTGCTCATCAAATTCAAATGGCTTGCCTCTGGAATGTTGCGTATATTTTCAGAACCGCCCCAATGCGAGGCATAAATAAATTGCGATGCGCTGTGCCCGCCTTCAACATCCTCTATCTCAACTGCAATCATTCCATTGCTTTCCGGCATCCACTTGAATTCTTTTACAGAACTTCCGCTTTTAATTGTTTCTTCGTGAACGAGGTAGGTTTGTTTTTGTTTTCTAAAATCCCAACGCCCATTCTCGCCGCTTTCCCACCAAGAGTAGTTGCGATTTTGATAGACTTTAACAGAGAGCTTTCTGCCAACTGAAATTTTTCCATTTTCGTCAAGGGTTATTACGGGAATTCGCAAAGTATCGCCTATACGCACACCATCCCAATAATCCCTTGTTTTTAGTCCCACAAAAACAGGATATGGATTAACAAGAGTAGAATACCAGCTTTCTGTGAATCCGCCGCCTTTTTCGTGAACGGTAGCGTGTATGCTTATGGTTGCCGCTTCGGGAATATTCCTATTTCTCAAATCAATCGCTTTGGAAATTGCCACCTCGCCATTGCCATTCAAGTTTCCATCAAACAGAGATTCAGCATCTCTTTCTTCAAAACGGAGCATTTGGTTTTTGAATGTGAAATCTGGAAAACGAGGAAATTTCAAAGCTTTGCTTCTGAGTGAAAATTCTATATTTGCCTTCAATCCTGCGGCAGGTGTGCCAAATAAATACATACTTTTGAAGGTTTCTTTTATTTTTATCTGTTGACCGCTGAAATTTTTTGGAAGTTCAAGCAAATTTTTTAAGCGATTTGGCTTAACTGTTTCCACGCGCAAATAGTGATTCCATTCGTTTCCGCCGCTCTTTATTATTGCTTGCCATTCGCCAGTTGGTGCATTTAAATCTGTTGGAATATCCAAAGAGAACATTCCATTTGCAGAGGTTTTTGCCGTGCTTTCAAAAACAACAGAACCGAGCGGATTTTTTACCGCAACGGACATTTGCACATTTGTGAGTGGCTTTTCTAGTGTTTCGCGTACAATGCCTGCAAAATGAATGGTATCGCCTGGTCTGTGAACTCCTCTTTCTGTGTAGCCGAATAATCTCGCCTTGTTGCTGCTTTCTTCTTGAACTCCGCCAACATCAAAGCGACTGGTTTCCCAATTATTCTGCTCCAGCTTTAACAAGGCAAGTCCTCTATTTCCCTGCCCCTTTATTACATAGCCATCTTGGGGTGGCACCTTGAAAAATACGTAGCCATTTGAATTTGTTTTTTGCGTAGCCAAAATATCATTTACTTTGCCATATAGTTCCAAAGACAAACCGGAAATTGGTTTGGAACTTTCAACATCAATTGCCCAAACATGAACGCCATCGCTTTCTTTTTTTGCTGTTAAGGCAACAGAAGAAGCAATCAAAATTTTTTCCAATTCTCTATTTAGGTCGTAATAATAATAACTATTGCAAGGATTTTCGTAATAAGAATTACCATCGTAAACCAAGTCGTTTTCTCCATATCCCTCATTTGTATTTTTACAAGTAGCGATAAGGTTTTCAGTATTGAAATTTAGATTTACAATGTATGCTGCTCCGGTTTTTTTCGTTATGTATTTAGAAATATCAATTTCTGTTTTTAGCCATTCGTTTCTCTTTGGATTTTCAAATTTAATATCTGCACTATAAACTTTTTTTGATGTTCGCTCAATATCAGAAAACCATCTATTGGAAGAACGCAAATCGTTGTTTTGCAAAAAGAACATCAGGTTTTGCGGCAAAATTTCTTGTATCTCCAATTTTGCGCTGGAAACATTCATGCTTTTCAACTGCAAATGCCCCTTATTTTCCAAAGGCAGGAACAAACCGCTCCCGATTAATTTCAACTGAGGTTTTAAATCGCTAAACATACCTTGCAAAGTGGTGAGATTCTCTGTTTTTGTTCCATAAGCACTCGGAAATCCCTGTTCAATTTTCACCATGTATTGCACTCCATAAGAAAAATCCCCCTTTATTTTAAGAGTTTTATTTTTAACCGAAACTTTAAAATTTGTGTTTGGCGAAACGCTCACAAATCCAGAAATATCCCTATTGCTTGCAATTTGGTCTGAAAAAATTATTTCCCAAAATTTTTCACCGCTTTCCGCTGAAGATTCTTTTGTGCTAACCGCTATAAAGTTTCCAATGGCTGGTAGCAAAAAAGTTTCGCTAAACGAATTATCATTAGCTGTCCAGTTTTTTGGCAAAGTTATTTCTGCATTTTGCGCCTTGTTTGTGCGTGTAACCTGTTCGCTTTCTATTCTAACAATATTTCCCTGGCCGTCAAAAAACATTTTATATGGCATACTTTTAGAATTAAAATTAAGCGACAGTTCTTTTGTCAATTTTGCGTTATCGGGTTTATCTGCAAATCTAAGTTCCAGCACAAGTTTTGCCGTATTTGTTTTTCCTTCCACAGGGTCAAAACCACCGCTTATTTCTAAAATCTCATTTGGAATAACTTGGAATTCAAAAGCGTAGTCATCAACTGTTGCATTTTTTCCAAACGCTTTTTTGCCATCAAATTTCGCCTTGTATGCTTGTCCGCCTTGCAGAGGTGTTTCTGGCACAAATTGCAAAAGCGAAGTAGTTAGCCATTTTGCCTTGCCTTTTATTGCAGGCTCAAAATCTATTGGATTCGCAGACAATTCTTGCCCCACAGCATCTTGCAAAACCATGTTCTGCTTAAACTCCAATTCTATTGCACTACGCGAACTCAAAATTGCCGCAGGCTTTGCAGACACAAAATCTGCCAAAGCTATTGTTTGTCCTATCAATTCAGTAGCGAGCAAATTTTGTTCTGGTTTGGCTTGTTCTTTTTGCCCGCAAGATATTAGAAGGGCAGTTAGCAGGAGAGGGAAGAATTTACGCATATATTGGGGTAATGTAGTAAATTTAATTTACTATATTACTAATGCGAGGAAATCTTATGAATGAACCTTTAATAGC
>CAZIMU010000075.1:0-8771 GCA_964540355.1 uncultured Fibrobacteraceae bacterium
TCACATACAGCCGCGATTTGCAAGAAGACAAAGCCCCTGTTTTTGACAGCACAAAAACAATTTTAATTTGCTTGCAAGTTTTCAAAGAAGCTCTTGAAAGCGCAAAATGGAATTTTGATACTATGGAAAAAAAGATGCTTCCAGCACTTCTTGCCACAGACCTCGCAGACTTGCTTGTTGAAAACGGAGTTCCCTTCAGAGATGCCCACCACATTGTTGGAAACTTGGTTGGTATTGCCGCAAAGCGAGGAATTAATTTCACAGAACTCCCAGACGAATTTTGGAAAGACGTTCCAAATGCGAAAAAATTGCGTAAAAAATTAACTTATGCCTTTTCCGTTTCGCGCCGTAACATTGAGGGCGGAACTGGGGAAAAAGCATTGAGGGAGCAGTTGAGGAAGGCACAGAATTTACTATATTTACAATATGCTTGACAAAGAATTTTCTTATTATCTTGAACATCAAAGTGAATTGTTGAAAAAATACAATAATCGCTTTATTGTAGTTGTTGGAGAAAAAGTAATTGGCGATTATGATAGCCACGAACAAGCACTGTTTCAAACCAAAAAGAAACACAAGCTAGGTACTTTCTTGATACAAGAATGCACCGAAGGAGAAAGAGCTTATACTATGACTTTCAATTCGAGGGTTGCTTTCGCTTGAGTATTACAACGCCTAAATCTTTTACAATAGAATACAATGGGTTGGTAAGTTCTTTGAACACACCTTGTGGAATTTGCGAGGCAATTGACATCAGCGAATCAAAAGCAGGTTTGAAGCATCCGCCAATTATGCAATTCAACGCATTATGGGATACTGGAGCCGAAGGGTCTGTAATATCTGAAAGAGTGGTTAAGTCGCTTGAATTGGAGCCAACTGGAGTAGCAAGGGTATATCACGCTAATGGCGAATCTATGGTAAACACCTACAGCGTAAACATTTTTTTGCCAAACAATGCTGTTTTTTATGTTCCAATGGTTACGGAAGGTATTTTAACAGGCACGGACGTATTAATTGGTATGAATATTATTTCAAAAGGTGATTTTACCATAACGGCATCTGAAGGCAAGACTAAATTTTCATTCCAAATACCATCTACACACGATACCGATTATGTAAAAGAAAACACCCAAATTGTTAAAGGAAAATCTCTTGGGCGAAATGATCCGTGCTCTTGTGGCAGTGGGAAAAAATATAAACATTGTTGCGGGAAATAACGCAACATTGAGGGTGGAACTGGGGAAAAAGCATTGAGGGAGCAGTTGAGGAAGGCGAGGCAGATTTTAGAAATAGTATGTTAAGCCTGCTCCGTATTGATTCCAACCATCTTCTTTATTTAGAGTTGGCTCTGTTAGACCAATAACGGCTCTCAGGTCAACTCCTACATGCGGAGTTATGAGATAGCCAACTCCCAAAACAATGCCGAGATCTAATGATACTCTATCTTCGGTATCTGATTTTTCTTCTTTGCCGCCACGTTTATCTGTCGTTTTAGATGAAATAGTAGCATCTAGCTGAACACCAGCTGCCAAGCACGGCATCCCTTCATCTAGCGTAAATTGAAACATCATTGGGGTGCTTAGGGCATATTCAGTTACATATTTTTCGGAAACACCTGAAGTATCTATAATCACTGGTTTTCTATAAAGAAAGTTTGCTTCTTGAACGTAACTGAAAGAACCGGAAAGTTGTTTATTTACAACCAACCCACCACCAAAGCCATAGCCCATCTTTACGTACTTATCCTCTGCACTATTTCCTGTAGAATAGTCGTATAAACTGAATCCTGCTCGGAAACCATATACATCTGCGAAAGAAATCGTCGCTGTTAAGGCAACGAGAAACGTTGCAATTTTTATTATTTTGTTCATAAAAACTCCTAAGTTGGTCTTTTCTAGCATGTAATATAGAATTTTCTATAATACAAATAACCTATGCGCATTTTCCTCTTTGCATTCACCCTCGCGTTGGCGTTCTCTCTTTCTCACGGGCGGAACTTGGCTTCCATTCGCAACACAGAAATGGCGGTGGCTACGCTTGCAAAAAACGATGAGATTTTGACTCTAGCAAATTTAGATGAGAAAAAAATTGTATTCATTCCAAAAGATGTTTCCACTGAGCAAATCCTAAGTATATGGAAAAATTCAAAACCAAACGCCGTTCAAAGTTTAAACGAAGCACTTAATCTTTTGAAAAATGGAGAGGCAGATGTGGTTATTGCAAGCAGGCAATCTTTAGATGCTCAAAAAGATTCTTCGCTACGAATATTTCCCAATAAATTGCTGGACAGTAGCCCAACTGCATTATTTGCACCAGATTTTAACGAACTTTATGGGCAAGCCTCGCTCATAGCATTGCAAGGGGTTGAAATTTTTGTACACAGTGCAGGGGATTCTGCAATTAAAAAAATGGAACAAGAAATAAGCAATAAAATAAAGCAGAGAATGGAAAGTGCCAAAGTGCCTATAACCGCTTATGGCAGCGGCAAGAACGGTGCGCTGAAACTATTACTTACAGGCTTCAAGAAAAAAGAAGGCGACTATTTTATATATACCTCACTCCAGTTGCACCAAAGGGCATATTTGGCTGTTAGCCACGAATATATGGACTGCCAAACTTGGGATAGGTGGAGAATGGGAGTTTTTAAGGAAAAGGAAATTTATTCAGAAATAGAAGATATGGCTAGGGAGTTTGCAAATGACTTTATTTCGGCAAATAATTTTTAGGGTTGCCTTTTTGCTTTTTTGCCTGCTATTATTTTCTTGTGCTACCAAAACAAGGAAACATAGCAACGAGGAATATTATTTCTCAGGGAAAAATGAATGGGGAAATATGGCAAAGGATTTTAAATATCCTGTTGAACTGGAAAAACGCATTGAAGATTTTTTAGGTATTCCTTATGTATGGGGCGGCAATAACAGTGATGGCTTGGATTGCTCGGCTTTTGTTAAACAAGTATATGAAATATACGGTCTTGATTTGCCTAGAACTTCTGTGTTGCAGAGCAGATTGGGAATCAAAATTCCTCGCGAAGCTCTTTTGCCAGGAGATTTGGTGTTTTTTGGCGAGGCAGACAGAGACTCGGTTACACACGTTGGTATTTATATGGGAGGCAATAAATTTGCAAATGCAACAAACTCAGAAGGTGTAAAATATTCCAGCTTAAATGAGTCTTTTTTCTTTTCAAAATATTTATTTGCTATGAGGTTGAATTTTTAATCCAAGTTCCAAAGATTTTTTCCTCATTTTTTCTTCCAAAGGAATATAGCTGTTTTGCGGAACGGAATTTCCAAAGGATAATCTAAAAACAGTCCAAAAAACCACCAAGGCAATGCTGTTTTTCTTAATCAAAATTTCTGCTGTACGTTCAAAATGCAAAAAATTAAGCGCAGATGCAAAGCGCGAAAAGAACACGGATTTAAAGAATATCGAATTGTATGCTTTATCGCAGTAGAGAGCAAGGGCAAAAAGCCTGAGTTTTATTTCCCTTTCAGGTGCCTTCAATGTGCGGAGTTCTTTTTCGCAGGCGAAAAAAATATCATCTATGCAAAGGTATTTGCCATCTCTTAAATACGAGTCGCTGAGGCTTTGTATCGCTGTCCATACAACATTGTTCCAAGCGGATTCTTTCATATAGAGCTACCTTTGCTTTTGAGCTTTGCCAACATATTTTTTATGGCCCTGCCCCTGTGGCTCAAAATATTTTTTTCTTCTTCGCTCATACAGCCAAAACTTTGTGAATAACCATCGGGAACAAAAACAGGATCGTAGCCAAAACCGCTGGTTCCTTGCGGCGCGGTTAAAATTTTGCCTTTGCACTCTCCCTCAAAAAATTCCATTTCACCGCTAGGAATAATCAGGCAAAGGCAGCACACAAATCTTGCGTTTCTGTTGGTTTTGCCTTCCATTTCTTTTAGCAGTTTTGTGTATCGCTCTGCGGCAGTGGCATTTTCCCCTGCATACCTAGCAGAGAAAACCCCAGGCCTGCCCTCCAAGCTCTCCACCTCCAAGCCCGAATCGTCTGCTATAACCCAATGGTCTTTATATTCATCTTTGGAGGATGTGTATTCAAAAACAGCGCGAGCCTTTATTTCGGCATTGCCTTTGAAGGTATCTGCATTTTCTTCAATTTCTTTGAAAAAACCTATATCTTTTGATGCCAAAAAAGAAAACGCGCTATCTTTGAGGATAGCACAAAACTCACTTACTTTGCCGGCATTTCCGGTGGCTATAACCACAGCCTGAGGCATAAGAGCCTTTTAGCGAAGTTTCTTCTTGTGACGGTCGCGGCGGCGGCGTTTTTTACGCTTGTGAGTCGCAATCTTTCTCTTTTTTCTTTTTCTTCCGCAGGGCATTGGCTCTCCGTTTAATTTGTGAAGGATAAAATATAGAAAATTTTTTCTATATTTATAGACCCTAGTTATGGAAAACAGCATTGTAGAAGTTATAGCGATAGATGGACCTAGTGCCACAGGCAAAAGCACCACGGCTAAATTGGTTGCCAAAGAGCTTGGATATACCTATTTAGATACCGGAGCTATGTACAGGGCGGTTGCTTATTTAGCTGAGAAAGGAGAGCTTCGGGTGGAGAGTGGCTTGAATTTAGATGATATGAGAATTTCTTTTGATAAAAATAATCAGATTTTGATAAATGGCGTTAATAGGGAAGGTGAAATTAGAGACCCTAAAATAAGCACGGTGGTTAGCAAATATAGTGCTATGCCATATATTAGGGAAGCCCTAACAGTGCGGCAAAGGGAAATGGGTTCCAAGCAGCCGTGCGTTTTAGATGGGCGCGATATTGGGACTGTTGTGTTTCCCAATGCAAAATACAAGTTCTTTTTAACCGCAGATTATGGCACAAGAGCGGCTAGGCGACTGCTAGAGCTACAGGCTGCGGGTAAGGCTCTGGGTGAGACCCTCGAAAGCGTAGAGAAAAATTTAAGAGAAAGGGATAAAGCAGATTCTGAGAGAAAAATAGCTCCCCTTGTGAAAGCTAAAGATGCAATTGAAATAGACACCTCGCACATCACAATCCAACAACAAGTTCAGAAAATTTTGCAGAGCGTAGGCGAGGTGGCGCGTTGCAAACATTCTCTGGGCGCAACCCGAACAGGTTAAAATGTCCAATCAAACGTTAAAAGTAAAAGCAGGCACACAAGACGACTTAAACGAAATCTTGAACGCAGAGCAAGAAAACAAAGGCATAGCAGTTTCTGACGAAGCTCTTGAAATTTACAACAAAACTCTCAACGACTTTAAAGAAGAAGTTGTTATAGAAGGCATAATTCGCCACGTTAGCGACTTAGAAGTTTTTGTTGATGTAAAAGGAAAATCAGAGGGAATAATTCCCCGCGAGGAGTTCAAAGAAGGCGAGCCTATAGAGATAGGTTCAAAAATCGAAGTCTATATAGACAAATTTGAAAACGAAGACGGTCGTTTTGTTCTTTCAAAACAAAAGGCAGATTTCCTAAGAATTTGGAAACAGGTTTATGAAGCTTATGAAAGAGGCGATGTTGTTCGCGGAACACTTTCGCGCCGCATAAAGGGTGGAGTAGAAGTTGATTTATTCGGTATTCCGGCATTTTTGCCAGGTTCGCAAATTGACCTTCGCCAAATTCCAGATATCAACATAATAATTGGTCAAGAATTTGATTTGAAAATAATAAAAATCAACAAAGACCGCAGGAACATTGTAGTTAGCCGCCGCGTTGTGCTTGAAGATGAGCGCAACAAGCAAAGAGGCAATGTTTTGGATACCTTGGAAAAGAATCAGGTTCGCAAAGGCATTGTAAAAAATATCACCGAGTTCGGTGCATTCATAGACCTTGGTGGTGTGGATGGTTTGTTGCACATAACAGATATGAGCTACAAGCGCATTAACGATCCAAAAGAAATTGTGCAGCTTGGGCAAGAAGTTGAAGTTGTAATTTTGGATTTCAACGACAAAAAAGAGCGCATTTCGCTTGGCATAAAGCAGCTTCACCCACACCCGTGGAAAGACGTTGCAGAACGCTACCCCGAAGGCACAAAGGTCAAGGGCAAAATTGTCTCCGTCACCGATTACGGTGCCTTTGTGGAACTGGAAAGCGGGTTGGAAGGCCTTATTCACGTTTCCGAAATGTCTTGGAGCGCGCATTTGCAGCACCCGAACAAACTTTTCACCGTTGGCCAAGATATAGAAGCTGTTGTTCTAAAGGTAGAAGCCGAAAACGAGCGCATTTCTCTTGGCACAAAGCAGTTAGAAGCAGACCCGTGGGAATCCATTGAAAGCGAGCTTTTACCCGGTGCAAAGGTAACCGGTGAGGTTCGTTCTATTGCAACATTCGGCGCATTTGTTGAAATTAAAGAAGGCGTTGATGGCTTGATTCACGTTTCTGATATGAGCTGGACAAAGAAAATTGAGCACCCTGGTGAAATGATTAAGAAAGGCGATAAAGTGGAATGCGTTGTGCTTGCTGTGGACAGCGAGAGACGCCGCATTTCTCTTTCCATGAAGCACTTGGAAGACGATCCGTGGGATTCCGTTGAAAATGATTTTCAGGTTGGCGCAGAGGTTAAGGGCAAAATAATTCGCCTCATTGAACGCGGTGTAGCCGTTGAGCTTAACCGTGGTTTTGAGGGTCTTGTTCCAGTTTCAAAACTTGGCACAGATTACATCAAAATCCCAGCCGAAGCATTCAAGATTGGCGATGAAATTCCTGCCACGGTAACTGAGCTGAACCACAGCCAGCGCACCATTTATCTGTCCACTGCGGATTATTTCAAAAACCATCCCGATGATCTTGCCGCTTGGAAAACTGCCCACAGACCAGGCATGAATTCAACGGAAAAGAAAAAAGACAAGAAAAAGAAAGAAGAGAAAAAGGAACAGGAAGCGTAAAATAGCGATATTCTTTTTCCAAGAGAAGTGATTGTTTATCACTTCTCTTTTTTTTCTGCCGAAAATTTATTATATTACTGCTATTATGATGTACAATTTTCGTTATTCGTTATCTCTGGTAACCATCTTTGTGTTTGCCATGTTGTTTTTCTCTTGCTCTTCAGATATAGGTGGTATAGGAGGAGGTGGCGTAGGTGGAGATGAGCCAGCTAATTCTATTATAATAACGCTCACGTATTGGGAAACAAAAGAAACTGATGGTCTTTTTGGCACAGACAAAGCCTTGGACCCAAAAATTTCCTTTAACGTGATTTCCCGTCAGGACGGCAGAAATGTTTCTAATAATTCCACTGGCGCGTTGCTGGATAGAGACAATGTTGGGCAAACTTGGAGCGGATCTGCTAAAAGTTCGGCTATTCCTTTTATCACTTCAGCCGATGAGCTTCGCATACAAGCTATAGTTATTGAAAAGGACCCACTTGCCGATGATGATATTTCTCCGGGTTACTATAAGGTATTTAGCCCGCCGTTCAAAGTTGGCAGCGGCACCGTAACATTGGACTACGGCAATGGGAAGTCAAAGGTGCGTTTTGATTACGAGTTTGTATGGCGGTAAGAATACCAGCATTGCTCATCGCTTTAGCTACAATATTTTCTTTTTCGCAAGAACATGAAAATAAAATAAGATTTGGCGGCAGAGTGGCGATGGCTTTTTATTTCTTTTTAAGTGAGGATAATTTATCTCAATTTTGCACTGATGGCTGTGGGCGCGGTGATGGCTTTGGTTTTGCTGTGGGAGCGGTAGCAAACATTCCAATTATAAATACAATAACCTTTAATCCAGAGTTAAATTTGATTCGGAGGGGATTTGATATGGGTGGTTATGATCCCCTTATTATGAGAGAATTTGCCATAAGCGTTCCTGCTCTGTTTCAATATATGCCGTTTGGCGGTCCCGTATTCTATATTGAAGCTGGTATTCAGTTGGATATACCATTTGCAAGAGAAACCACAAGGAAATTAGAATTATTCAACATTTACGAGTACGAATATAGTTATAGAGATGTATTTTTTGGAATTCCATTTGGGATTGGCTGGCATATAAACAAGCATTTTGTGCTTGACTGTAGGGTTACTATTGATTTATTAGCCTATGGCGAAAGCATATACCGCTATAACTATCGTGAGCCTGAGTATGAAGAGTTAGGCTTACTTCAAAGCGAATTGAGTTTACTATATTTATTTTAAAATTACATAGGAGATTTTATGGAAATTCTTCTCATAATAGTTTTGATAGCTATCGGCGGTGGCTTATCTAGCTCTTCAAGTAGCTCTTCAAGCAAAGGGCGTAAAAAAGAAACGATTGTCTATAATCAACCGCAACCGCAACATCCAGTGGTCATTTACCAGCAGCCGCCACCGCCTCAGTATCAACAAGTTCCACAGCAACCAATGCCGCAGCAACAGCCAATACCACAGCAGCAATTTCCGCAGCAACCAGCCCCGCAGCAGCAATCTCCGCAGTCTGCTCCTGCCGTTCAGCAAAAAGCAAAGGGAAATAGTTCCATAAGGAATTTTGCCATAAAATCCTACGATAAAATAGTTAAGGAGAACCAAAAAGGAAGCGGCGAGCATTTAAAATCGTTGATTTTGCTATTGGAAAGCGAAGGAGTTCCCAAAGACGAATCTGCGCTTTTGATTAAAAAAGCCATAAGAAAAGCAAACGGCAATGCCGAAATTTTTGCTGATGAAATAGAAAATTCGCTATAGCCGGTAATATTTTTGCTGAATTTTTATTCCACGCTTTTTATTGTTTTAACTTCCCCTTATCAGCAAAATCCCGCTTCGGCTTTGGGACATGCGTTCCTTCTTCAAGCAGATTCGCTCC
>CAZIMU010000076.1:0-8747 GCA_964540355.1 uncultured Fibrobacteraceae bacterium
CTTGAGACAAATTCCCAAGTATGGCTTCCATATTATCTGTAGAATGGCTTAAAAGCACACCACCAGAACTATTATGCCCACATTTCCAAATTAAAGACCTTTCATCCTTTATATGATGCCTATAAGCCATTTCAAGCAATAAATCGGCTCTTGTGAATAATTTTTCGCTACCTATGCCAGGAGGAAAATAAAGCCCCGAAACAGCCACGCAGAAAAAATATTTTCTATTGACATCCCATTCATAAATAGCAGCACCCTTGGCAGACAAAAAACGGCATAAGCTATCTAAATAAGATTCTGCCGCCTCTTTCTTATCTGAAAAATCCTTAATTGAATTGGAAATTTCATTCATCATATTTCTGAATCTACCCTGCTCAATAATAAAATTTTCTATAGTTTTTTCTGAACTAAAAAGTTCGCTACGCCTGTTCTCCAAGCACACATAAAAAATAAAAGAAATAAAAGTAAATCTGAAAAAATAAGTTTCAAACAAAAGACAAGGTATCACAGATACTATCAGCAAATACCTAGATACTTTTGGTATATAGGCAGAAAAATAATATTCTTTGCCAATGCTAATCACAACATAAACAGAAAATAATTGGGTAAATAAATTCAAAAGCTCATAAATATAAACAGTTTTCAAAAAATCGTGCACAACAATCTGTAAAAACATATTCTCCAACATCAAAACCAAAAGCCTTCTTTGGCTTTTTTTATTCATTGAATAAGATAAATCTCTTTGAACTAAAAACAGCAAAAAGAAAGGATCCACTATTTTGAATATATAGCTGAAAATTTCATAAGAGTTTGAATTTCCATACACAAAAAAAGAATTAAGGGAGAAAAAAGCAAAAAAACCGAGAAACTCCAACAAAGACCTTTGCCCTTTAAATGAAGATTCTCTCCATTTAACAAAGGAGATTACCGTTGGCAAGGCCGTCAAAAACGGCAAAATTAAATAAATTACTCCTGATATCATTCGTCATCTTCAGTGTATTCTTCCGCATTTTTTGCTTTTCTATGTTTTCCCGAAGCCATAGGAGAATCGGATAAATAGTTTCGCATTATACGCGGAGTCACAAATATAATTAAATCTTTTTTACTCACTTCTTTTCTAGTATGCTTGAACAAATGTCCCAAAACAGGAATATCTTTTAATATTGGAATTCCAGTTTCCGCTTCTATTTCCTCGTTTTTCGTTAAACCACCTATCACAACTGTCTCTCCATCAGAAACCACAACTTTTGTTTGAGCCTCTTGCTTGTTTATCACAACTTGCCCTTGGTCAAGTCCATAGCTGTTGTTTTCTGGATGAAGCTCAAGCAAAATTCTGTTATCGCCAGCAACGTGTGGAGTTACCGTTAATTTTATGCCGCTTTCCACCATCTGAATAGCTGAATTGCCGCTATTGTCTATTTGTCTTATGGAAATTTGGCTACCCATGAAAATTTGAGCTTCGGTGTGGTCAAGGGTTGAAATTTGCGGGCTTGCCAAAATTTCGGAACGAGAATCGCTCAAAATATTCATAATTTTAGCTTCCATATTCCTGTCAAAAGCCTTAACAGTCAATTTGGTTACGGCATCGGCTTCGCTTGTTAGTTTGGGCAAATTGGAAAAGTCTGCTTGAACCCTTGAGGCATCGCCGCCAACGGTTATATTGGACCAGTCAACCCCCAAATCATTTGCCAAACGGCTATCCACCACAACCAATTTTGCGGTTATAACTATCTGCAAAGTTTCAACATCCAATTCATTCAAAGTATTTTGCATTTGCCCCAAACGCCTTTCAGTATCGTAAACTATTATGGCATTGTTGCGCTCAACCACGGAAATGCGACCACGTGCAGATTTTATCGTTTCCAAAACACGCGACATTTCGTTTGCCGAAGCGTGCCTTATTTGAAAACTACGCCTCACAAGCGGGGCAACCATATCGCTCTGCTCGCGTTTTTCCGATTCCCTTATTATCTTATTCTGATAAGAGTCCGTTCTCTGAACGTTTATGTAATTGCCTTCAACCAACCAAATCAAATTGTGCATATTGCATATAATGTCCATCATTTCAGACCAGGTTTTTTTTGTAACCGTCATTGAAAGCCTTCCAACAACATCGGGAGCAAGCAATATATCTACACCGGCAAGCTCGGATATAGAATGGAAAACAGATTGAAAATCTGCATCCACAAAAGACATATCATACCTTTTGCTACTGTTTTTGATAGCGGCAAAAGATACGGAGAAAACTAGCAGCAGAACAACTGCCGCAACACTTTTTTTCATGGAATACCCCCGTGTTTATCGGGCAAAGACACTGTATAACGCCTGCTAACGCCATATTCTTGCAATAAAAACATCACGCTATTTCTTGAAATTTTGAGTATTTTGCCATTTTTAACAGTATCGCCCTCATAAAGAGTATAAGACTGCCCCATTATTTTGTTGTCGGAAAGAAGAGCCATAGGTTTTTCATTTTCGTAAATAATGCCAGCGAGCGTTAAATTATCAATGTTAATGCCATCGCCGCTTGTGCTTTTAACCTCCACAAATGGGTCTCTAAAACCAAAAGAACTGTAGCTTATTTTGTCTCCTTCTTTCCATCCAAATTTTGCAGCTATGCTATCCACACCGCCAGGAGATTCCTTTCTTAAACGGCGAAGTTTGTCTTTTTGAGAAGTTGTAAGTTCAGATTCTTGAATAACATCTCTCTGATACACATAGCCCTCTCTATTATGAAAACGAACCTTGTAAAAAGGCGGCTGCTTTGCTAAAACCTTTAACCTGTCGCCAAACTCAAGTGCTTCCAAAGGCCTGCTTTCGGAGGGTCCAGGAAAAAGAGAAACTATATCTTCGGCTACAACATAAGAAGCATCTGACCTTTTTACCTGTATGGCTTGCGAAAGAGGAATGGTAGCTTCTGGCCTTTTGGTCAAACGGCTGGCAAAATCGGCTGGATCAGAAGCGAGTATTTCGTAGCTGGGCAAAAAATAATTTGCTTTCTTAACCTCGGTTGGGAGAGCCAACCAGCTTTCCAATTTGCCTGGAGTTGTTTGATGTTGCAAAAGCACTCTGTTCTTCATAATCATAACCACAGGCTTTTTGCCTTGGCTTAAATACACGGTCAATTTGCCATCCGACCAAGCCAAACCTTTTGCAAAACTACAATTTCCAGCTTTAAACACAGAAGAATGTTCTGGCGAATTTCTAATGGATAGTGCAACGGTAGTATCTGTCAATTCTGGAGTAAAATTTCTAGGCAGTTCAGAATCCAGCACTATCATAAGTTCTTCCCACTCAGAATTTTTTTGCACATAAATTTTTGAAATGCGAGGTGGCAAAATTGAAAAGCCTTTTAGAGACTCAGACTCATCGGCATAAGAGCTAAGAACTATAAAGATAATTATCAAAAGCCACTTAATCATATCATTTCTTCCTTGAGGTAAATGTGGTTAAATCAAAAGAAACACTCATTGTCACAGGTTCCCAGCCATGCTCCTCTGCTTTTTTTATCTCTTGGGTTATGGAACCAAAACGATTTAATTTGAGATTATCTATGGTTGTGGGATAATTAAAATTTGCAATTTCTGCAAACAAATAACCGAGCATGTGATATCCGGCATTAACAGTGAATGAATATTTATTTTCCACAAAATGTTCTTGTTCCACTTGCCCATTTGGTTTAAACAACTGAATATTCACACCCGAAGCCCTAACAACCGAATATAAATCTTGCAAGCGAAGCGGAACTTTTTCTTCTTCTGGGAACATTTCTTTTAATCTTTCAAATTCAATTTCTGCCTTTTGCAAATCTGCCTCTAGCATTGGGATACGAGACCTTTGCGAGTTTATTTTGTCTAGCTCAATTTGAGCGTTTTTTTGCTCTTCTATTAGCCTTTTTTGATTCTCCTGAAATTCTGTCCAGATGGAATCATAGAACATATATATAGAACCTAAACAAATAACGGCAACAAATACAACGTATATGTTCTTTTTATCTTTAAAGTCAAATTTTGCAGCTGCCATAATAATAAACTCCTTAGCGTACTCCTGTTTCTAAACCCAAATTTGGATTAAATTTCACTCTAAGAGAAAAATTATAAGAATCTTCATTATTAAGTCTAACAGCATTTATATTTGTCAAAGAAACCTCGGTTACGCTCTGCGTTTGTTCCAGCTTCAGCATATAAAGCGCAACGTCTGGAAAATGCCAAGTTGAACATGTTAGGTTCATAACATCTCCTTCTTGAATTATTCCACTTATCCAAGTGCCTGGCGGGAGCGAGGTGGAAAAATCTTCAAACATAAGAACCCAGCGTTTTCGGCTAACTTGTATTGAACGCAGAGCATCGCTTTTTTCTTTTATAACTTTCTGCTTTTTTTCCAGTTCTGCTATTTTATCCAACAATGGACGTTCTCTTTCTATTGCCTGCTTTGTTTGAGTAACGGTGTTTTGCAATTCATTTGTGGTTTCAATAACATGATAATATAAAAGAGACAATACAAAAGCCACTACAATAAGGGTAAAAGTACCCCATATAACTCGTGAATCCAAAATCCAAGATAAATTCAACTTGTTTTGCCTATACTCGCTAGGCAAAAGATTTATTTCCATAAATTGATATTCATTTTGCGAGTCTGACATTAAAATCTCCTCAGAGCAAGACCGAGTGCAACTGTATATATGCCAGCTTCTGTATCCAAATTAATTCCAAAGAAGCGTTTTTTATCCACCTGCACAGATTTAAACGGATTTAAACGTACAGCCTCCATTGAAAGCCTGTCTGCAAGAAAAGGAATTAAATTGACTATGTTTGAACCACCACCCGCAACTATTAATTTAGTGGGTTTTCTATAATTGTCAGAAGAGCTGAAATAACGGAGTGCAGTGTCAACCTTAGTAGCTAATCCTTCAAAAACACCTTCTGTTGCAGATTTTATTTTAGACGCATCTATCCCAGACCTATTCTCGGTTCCCATAAGCAGCTCTCCGCATTGATCCAACGAAATGCCAAGCGACTGGGATAATTGTTCCTGCAATTCTTGAACTGAACCCTCGACTATTGAACGACCTGAATTAAAACGTTCATTTCGCAAAAAGGCTGCATAAGATTTTTTAAAGCCCAAATTCAAAAGTAAAACAGCCTCATCATCATCTTCAATATCGGAAGACCTCGGTTTAGACGCAAAATACACATTGGATAAAACAAAGGCATCAACATCTATGGCAAAGAGCCTCAAACTCAAAGCCTGAAATATATTTATCCAAGGAGTTAAACCGTCTTTTTTGGCAGCGACTATCATTGCTTCTATGCCTTCGTCTCTACGGCCTAAAATGGAATAATCCAAAACATTGCCAGAATCATCAAAGGGGCTTCTGCCCATAGCAGCTTGAAGTATAAGCTCGTTTTCTGGAACCTTAGGAACAGGTTTCACCGTAATTCTATCGCACAAAACGCCAGATGTCCAATTTACAGAAATAACAAAATCTCCGCTAAGGCCACCAGGCATAGCTCTATAGAGCGCAGACTGAACTTTATCTATTAAAACAGGAACATTGCGTATTTCATTATCCACTATAATTCCCTCTGGAATAGACTCGTGTTCCAGAGCAAGCAAATAGCTCTTTGAACCTTGCTTATGGCCAACAACAGCCACCTTTACCAAGCGATGCCCAATATCTACACCCACGGTTTTACTATCGCCGCGTATCCTTGAAATTATACTGCCTAACTGCACAATGTAAATATAGTAAAAACAATGTTTGTCACTTCATAAAAGCCTGAGCACTTTGGCGTTGTTTTTCAAAAACATATTGTATTATTTGTTCCTGAATCAAGTGAACATCGCCATCAAAGGCCACGCTATGCACGGTTCTCAAAGGGTCGTTGTTGTATTTACCAGCCACCCTTACAACCTTTACCGGCAAATCGCTTATTGTGCCATGCCCTGGCAGTTCAAAATGCAACAATAACCGCGTGCTCTTCTGAAGTTTAACCGGAAGAGCCATACCAAAGCCACCACCCGACATATCTATTATTTTGCCCGAAAAAATATCGCCTATTCCGTTTCCTATTATTTGAGTAACCTCAACAGGCATACTAACATCTATGCGCACCCAGTTTCTTTGCTGGGCGCGGTTTAGCTTATTGGTATGGTTTAAAATAATATTCCCATTTAATTCTTTTACAACTTGCGCTCTGAAAACATATTCTGCATCGCCAGATCTAACATAATTCACCAATATCCAGGTTCTTACAGGTATAGGAGGCCCAGAAAGACCAGTTATTGACAAATAACGCTCGTCAATATCATTAATCAGGCACATCCCTTTGTGCGTAACAGGGCCATTTTCAGGAATTTGCACAGCGCATTTATCGCCTACCTCAAGCTGCCTTGTTGATGTAATGGCTATATCTTTAGATAGCGGCATATAGCCTAACATTCTTCTCAAGTCTCTTATTTTTTCAAGCTTTGAATCTGGTATAGTTTTAATTTTTTTTATCTCATAATAAAATCCAATAGTTTTTTCAAATACATGTGCAGATTTTACTATTGTGCTTGGATCTTGCAAGCCAGATTCATCTATTATTCCTCTCAATAGGTCTATAGCTCCTTGGCTCAATTTCAAAAGTTCCACACGGGCATCAAATTTTCTCCATGCCAATTTTCGCAATTCTTCTTTTGTTTTGTTTGAACGATAAATTTCATAAAGCACTATCAGCAAAACGAACAGTATAATGAGAGTGACAAATGCGATAATTGTCCAAACAGAAAAATTACTCATTCTATTTATAATGGATTTAGCAAACTTCTGATACGCGGTAAGGCTATCAGCAGCAGGTTGTACCTGAACCAAAAAGAGGAATTTTTGCAAATTTAAAAGCATAGGTGTAATATAGAAAATTTCTATATTACCCCAACACAATGACCGCATCAAAAGACATCACCCGCATAACCATTTCACCAGAACGTGAAATTATATTGGTTGGAACTGCGCATATTTCGCAAGAATCTGTGGATTTGGTTCGTAACACAATTATTTCGGAAAAGCCGGACTGCGTTTGCGTTGAGTTAGATGAAAATAGGCTTAAAGCACTTGAAGCGGGAGATAGGTGGAAAAATTTGGACATAAAAAATGTGCTTAAAAAACGGCAAATGGCTTCGCTGATTGTGAATTTGCTGCTAGCTTCTTATCAAAAGAAAATGGGGGAATCCACAGGGGTAGAACCAGGGGCAGAACTCAAAGCCGCAGCCGAGGAAGCTAAGGCTTGCAGTGCAAATTTGGTTTTGGCAGATAGAGATGTTAAAATTACCTTGCGCCGTGCTTGGGCAGGAACTCCGTTTTTTCGTAAATTGAAATTGCTGGCTACCCTATTTGCTGCAATTTTTGAAACAGAAAAAGTCAGCGAAGAAGAGCTTGGCAAAATGCGGGAACAAGATACGCTTTCGCTTATGATGGAAGATTTTGGAAAAGAATTCCCTGAGATAAAGCAAATTTTAATAACAGAAAGAGACCAGTTTTTGGCAGGCAGAATAGCAAAAGCAGAAGGCAAAAAAGTTTTAGCCGTAATTGGAGCTGGGCATTTGCAGGGCATTAAAAGCATTATTGAAAGCGGAATGGAAACTCCACCTGAAGAAGACCTGCAAAAAATACCGCCCTCTAGCAAATGGCCAAAAATAATAGGCTGGATTATACCAGCAGCAATAATTTCATCTCTAATCTACATAGGCATTGAACAAGGCTCCGCCAAAGTAGCCGACTACCTAACCCTCTGGGTACTCTGCACCGGAGTTTTTGCTGCCGTTGGAGCCACCTGCGCTCTTGCACATCCATTTGCGATAATCGCAGCACTCTTTATTGCCCCCATCACAGGTTTAACCCCTTTGGTTGGAGTTGGGCTTTTCACCGCATTCATTCAAGCCTATTTTTGCCCACCGAGAGTTTCAGAAATGGAAACCGTGGCAGAGGATATATGGAAACTCAGCCGTTGGTGGAAAAACAGATTCACAAGGGTAATATTAGCATTTATATTGCCGGGGCTATTTGCAGCTCCTGGCAAATTTATATTTTTTGCAAAAATCGTTCAAAACCATTAGCGGAGAATATTTATGTCTAATCGAGTAGTTTGCAAGTTCGGCGGAAGTTCAGTGGCAGATGCGGCACAGTTTCGCAAAATAAAAAGCATTTTGGAAGGCAATCCAGAGAGAAAAATTGTTGTGGTTTCTGCACCCGGAAAAAGAAATTCCAAAGAATCCAAATTAACCGATTTGCTATACTCAGCTTACGACCTTGCCAAAAAAAGGCTGGACTTTGCAGGTCCCTGGAAGCTAATAAGAGAACGCTATGTGGAAATAACGCAGGAACTTTCCCTGCAATCCACCATACGAGAAGAATTAGACGAATTGGAAAAAAAACTGCTAAACCAATCAGACGATATCACTGCTGATTTTGTGGCAAGCCGCGGCGAGTATCTGTGCGCAAAAATAATGTCGGAATTTTTAGGCGCAAAATTCATAGATGCCTACCCTCTTATACAATTTGACAGCCAATACCGCATAACACCAAAAAGCTACGAAGACATCGCCTTTGCTCTCTCAGACACAGAGCCTCTTTACGTAGTTCCTGGTTTTTACGGAAGCGATACCCAAGGGAACCTAAAAACATTCACGCGAGGCGGCTCAGATATCACTGGCGGAATTTTGGCCAATGCCTGCAACTGCCTGCTTTACGAAAACTGGACAGATGT
>CAZIMU010000077.1:0-8556 GCA_964540355.1 uncultured Fibrobacteraceae bacterium
ACTTGGCAAAAGAATTTGCTAAATTCTTGGAATATTATTGTCTGAAACATCCCATGCAATGGTATAATTTTTATGACTTTTGGGCGTAAAATAACAATAGGCAAAGATTTTTTAGGCATAGAATCCCTATATGGAATAGCACAGGGAAAAATTAAGATTGAACTTTGCAATACAACTAAATTCAGGCGCAAAATAGATGCAGGGGCGAATTTTTTAGACAAAGCACTGATGGAGAAAGGCAGCATTTATGGCGTTACAACCGGCTATGGCGATTCCTGCACGGAAAATGTTCCTCCAGAGCATTATAGAGATTTACCGCTGCATTTAACTCGTTTTCACGGGTGCGGAATGGGACGTTTTTTTGATGAATTCACAACAAGAGCCATAATTGCTGTTCGTCTTAATACATTGGCGCAGGGATTTTCTGGTGTTAGCTATGAATTGCTAAAACGCCTAGCTATGCTTTTGGAACACGATATTTTGCCTTTGATTCCAGAAGAAGGCTCTGTTGGGGCAAGCGGAGACCTAACTCCGCTTTCGTATTTGGCTGGAGCTTTAATAGGAGAGAGGAATGTATTGTATAAGGGCAAAAAACGTAAATCTATTGACGTTTTGCAAGAATTGGGAATAAAGCCATACAAATTCAGACCAAAAGAAGCAATAGCGATTATGAATGGAACCGCCGTTATGAATGCAGTTGCAGCCCTTGCCTTTATGCGTGCCGAGTATGCGGCAAATATGGCATGTAAAATAACGGCTATGAATTCTCTCGCTATAAAAGGCAATGCTTATCACTTTGACAAAAGATTGTTTTCTGTAAAACCGCACTCAGGGCAAAATTACGCAGCTGAGAAAATTCGCAAGTATTTGAACTACAAAGCAGGCAAACACATTATTTCGGAAAAAATTCAAGATGTCTATTCCATTCGTTGCGCACCGCATATTATAGGGGTATTTTTTGATGCTGCGCCACTATTCAAAAAAATTATTGAAACGGAAATGAACAGCGCAAATGATAATCCCATCGTGGACCCAGAAACAAAATCCATTTTTCACGGCGGGCATTTTTACGGCGGGCATATAGCCTTTTGCATGGATGCGATGAAAAATATAATCGCAAACATTGCAGACCTTTTAGACAGACAGATGGCAATTTTGGTGGACGTAAAATCCAATAGGGGTTTGCCGCCAAATTTGACGGGTAGCAAAAATATATCCATTAACCACGGGTTCAAGGCTGTACAAATTGCTGTTTCTGCTTATACAGCCGAGGCACTAAAAAATACAATGCCTGCAAGCGTTTTTTCTCGCTCTACGGAATGTCACAACCAAGACAAAGTGAGCATGGGAACAATAGCTGCCAGAGATTGCATTCGCGTTTTGGAATTGACAGAACAGGTAATTGCATCTGTGCTTATGGCCTCGGTTCAGGCACTTAGGTTGCGAGGAATTAAAACTGATTACGATTTTATTCTGGTAAAGGAAGATAGAGCTTTAGACGAGGAATTGATGGAAATTGTAAATTTAATACGTGAGCGGCACTTAAAATTATAGGAGATTGTTATGGCAGAACTTTCAACAAGCCTTGATTTTATTGTGGAGTTTTACGAAGTGGATTCCATGAAAATTGTTTGGCACGGAAATTATATGAATTATATGGAAAGAGTCCGTTGCAAACTGCTCTCAAAAATTCAGCACAATTATAACCAAATGGAAGAAGCAGGCTATGCCTGGCCAGTTGTTAAAATTAAAGTAAAGTATATAGCTCCACTGCGTTTTTTGCAAAAAGCACGCATAGAGGCTTTTTTGGACGAGTGGGAAAATTGTATTAAAATATCTTATAAAATCACGGATTTAGAAACAGGAAAACTATTGACCAAGGCGGAAAGTGAGCATATTGCCATAAATGTAGCCACAGGAGAAACGTGCTTTGTGTCGCCAAAAGAATTCATTGACAGGGTAAAGGCTTATGCAGATTCGTAAAATAATATTTCTGTGCCTGTGTTTTGCAGTTTTCGCTTTTGGAGCGGAAAAAAACGCAGAACGCCTGATATGGGAAAAATTGCAAAAAAAAATGGAACAGGGAATTAGTGGGCAATTTCGCCTTACAAAAGGTGTTGCAAAAATATCCAAAGAATTCGTTTCACAGGGAGTTTTCAACGTTTCCATAAAAGATGGAATCATCTGGGAAACCGAAAAACCATTTCAAGACAAAAACGTATTTCCTATTAAAAAATTACAGGAATATTTCTCCGGCAATTTTGAAGAGTTGCAAAAAAAATTCGACTTGAAATTGAAAAACGGTGAATTCACAGATACACTAAGCCTTTTTCCAAAAGAAAAAAATGTTAAGAAAATAATAACTTCCGCAACTCTGCTTGTTAAAGGAGACTACTTGCAAAACTGCAAAATTATATGGGCCAATAAGGATTATGCGTTCTATGAATTTATGGTTCCTTAGGCTTTATATATTGTTGCTTTTATGCGTTATTGGCTCAGCTTTGGTGGGTTTGCCTTGGAAAATAGATGCGGATATGTATTCTGTTTTGCCAAGCGGCCATGCTTTAAAAGACATCGGCACAGCTGAACAAAAATGGAGCAAAAATATTTCTGCCAATTTTATGATTTTGTTAAGCGGCAAAGATTTTGACAAAGCAAAAGAGGCTGCGCTTTTATTGCACAGCAAATTTGAAAAAGATCCTTCTTTGGAAAAATTTGAAATTTTCGCAGACAGCAATGCTGTACAAGATTTGCGAAATTTCTTTTTTGAAAATAAAATGAGACTGCAAACAAAAGAATTTGTTCAAACCCTAAATACAAATGCAAGCAAAATTCAACAGCAGGCATTTTCTAAAATATACGGAGCCAATCCACTGATTTCGCTTGAAAATTTGGACGAAGATCCTTTTCTTTTGAGCGAAAATGGTATGGAACTAATTATGAGCAACCAAGCGATTGGAACTTGGGAAATAAGGGATAATTTGCGAGTGGCAAAAGATGGCAGCGGCAATAGCTACATTTTAATTAACGGAAAACTTGCAGCGGATATTTCCCCCATTGCTAGCAAAAAAAATATTATAAGCAGAATAAAAGAATACGCAAAGGAGCAAAATTTACACATAGCTTTTTCTGGAATTCCTTTCCATATCAACGAAAGTTCAGGGAACGCACAAAGAGAAATTGCCGCTATAACTACCTTGTCTATGCTTTCCGTGGTTTTATTGCTGCTTTTTGCCTTTCGTTCTGGCATTCCCTTAATTGCCGCAGTTGGAGTAACCTTAATTTCTGTACTGTTTGCCGTTTCTGCTGTTCAAATTATTTTTGATAAAATACACATATTCACATTTGTGTTTGGCACAAGCATTATAGGGCTTAGTTTGGACTATTCAATTCATTTTTTTGCTCATTGGAAAGTTGCTGCCGCAAACGAAAATGGTTTTAACATTCGCTCTAAAATAATATTATGCCTGTTTTTTGGATTTTTAACAACCCAATTAGGCTATATCGCTCTAATGCTCACACGTTTTCCCCTGCTGGTTCAAATAGCTGTTTTTTCTTTTTTTGGCTTGCTATGCTCATTTTTATCTGTGAATATTCTGTTCCCATATTTTAAATTGCCGCCGCAAAATAAACGAACTTTGCATATTGATTTTGTAGCGAGATTTTTTTTAGCTGTAAAAGAGTATTTTGCTGCCTACAAAATAATACGCATAACTGTACTTGCACTGCTTACAGTTGCCTTTGCATTTGGGCTTATGAATTTTAGAATGGAAAATAACCTCAAAGATTTTTATTCTATGTCTAAAGAATTGCAAAGCTATGAAAAACTCTCTTCCGAAATAATGAATACTGGAGCAGGCTTATTTTATATGGTTTGGGGTAATTCACCAGAAGAAGTTCTTGAAAACGAAGAAGAACTCCGCTCTCATTTAGATACTTTGGGCAGCTATTTGGCACTTAGTACCTTTGTTCCATCCGCAAAATCCCAAGCAGAAGTTTATAACTCAATAAATAAACATTTGTTGCCGCTTTATAAAGAACAGTTTATGATGTTAGGATTAACTATAAAACCTCAAAAGGAGGAAAATAGTATTTTGGATTTAAACTCTAAATTTCCCGAAACAATTCAACAAACTATTGATAAATTATGGTTAGGCAAAATTGATGATAAATATTACAGCGCGGTGCTGCTTCTCAAAGTAAAAGACAGGGACTCTTTAAAAAAAATACAGGTTAAGAATGTTATCTTAGTGGATAAAGTTAATGAAATAGGAGATGAATTAACTATTATTTCAAAAAAAATTATCTTTGTGATGCTCATCGCTTACGCTATTTCTTTGCTATTGCTCTCTTTTGCATACAAATTCAAAGAGGCTTTGAAAATTTTGACTGTTCCGCTTTTGGCTTCTGCAATATCGGCTTCTGTAATGTCTTTGCTCGGATTTTCCATGAGTTTTTTTGCCATATCGGGAACAATTTTAACGCTTGCAATTGGCATTGACTATTCTATATTCTTTTCCAAAGGCAATGGAGAGGGCAAAATTACATTTTTTGCGGTTTTTTTATCGATGTTGAGTACAGTTCTTTCTTTTGGCTTGCTTTCACTCAGCAATTTTGCCCCAGTTTCGCATTTGGGTCTTTCTGTTTCAATAGGCATAATTTCTTGTTTTTTACTGTCATTTTTTCTATTTTCACGCTATGACCGCTAAACCGCTAAACATAGTAGATTTTGGTATTGCATGCTCACTCGGAACCTCAAAAGATGAGGTTTGGCAAGCATTGATTTCTTGCGATGTTTCGGGAATAACTCAGAAAAAAATTTATGGAATGGAATATAACTTGGCACTGCTAAACAGCAAGCAACTCGATATAAACCATATTTCCGAGCTGGCTTTGGAATCCATTGCGCCAGCTATTGAAAAGGCCATTTCAAAATTCGGCAAAAAAAGAGTAGGGGTACTCTGCGGGACTTGCTACAAGGGCTCAAATGCGGTTGTGGAGGCTCTTGAAATTTATAAAAAAACTGGAAAATTTCCTGATAATTATGAATTTGAAGTTCAACAAACAGATTATCCAGCTAAATTCATAGCAAAAAAATTCGGATTGGAAGGAATTACCATTAGCCATTCAACGGCTTGCGCTTCTAGTGCAAGCGCAATTATGTCTGCGAGAAATTTATTGGAAGCGGGACTGTGCGATGCCGTACTAGCTGGTGGAACAGATATTATTTCCGATTCCATAATGTTCGGTTTTTCCGCATTGGAGGCAATTAGCCCAAAGCCGTGCAATCCATTTAGCAAAAATCGCTCTGGCATAACGCTTGGCGAAGGAGCCGCTTTTTTTTTGCTCACCATAAACGAAGAATTCCCCTGCGATATTAGAATAACCGGTTGCGGCGAAAGCACAGATGCTGAACATATAACCGCACCACGTGCAGATGGAGAAGGCGCAAAAAATGCAATGAAAGCCGCACTTGCAAATGCTAGTTTAAAGCCAGAAGACATAGATTATTTAAACCTGCACGGAACTGGAACAACGCTAAACGATGCTATGGAATCCATAG
This sequence comes from uncultured Fibrobacteraceae bacterium, assembly GCA_964540355.1. Lineage (GTDB taxonomy): Bacteria > Fibrobacterota > Fibrobacteria > Fibrobacterales > Fibrobacteraceae > Fibrimonas. The sequence goes on from CAZIMU010000077.1 coordinate 5,564, forward strand.
CCGTTTCTTCCATATTTCCAAGTACACTTCCGGTTAGCTCCACAAAATCGCTCACTGGACATACATTAGGCGCAGCCGGTGCGCTAGAGCTTTCTTTTTGCTGCTTGGCACTTTCTTGCAAAAATACGGAAAAATTTTTACCACCGCATCTGTGGGATAACGTTTTTGACCCAGAGTTACCGCAGTTGAATTTTGTTTCCAAAGGAACAAAAAGCAATAGATTAAAACGTTGCATAAGCAATTCTTTTGCATTTGGCGGCTACAATGCCAGCATTATTGTGGAGAACGCATAATGGAACCTATTGCAGAACCATTGGAAAAACTTGTGCCGCACAGAGGAAAAATGCTTTTGCTTTCCAAAATACTTTCCTTTGAAGAAAAAAACGGTTCCCTTTTGGCAAGCGTTGATATTTCACAGAGCAGTTTTTTTTACGATGATAAATTAAACGGTGTTCCAGTATGGGTTGGCTTTGAATATATGGCACAAGCAATTGCCGCTCTTAACGGAAAAAGTGATTTAGCAAAAGGGCAAGAACCTGGATTTGGATTTATTTTGAGCGTTAGCAATTTTATTGCCTGTACTCCGTATTTCAAGCCAAATTCCACAATTTTGATTTATGTAGAAGAAACATTTGAGCTGGATAAAATGTTTGTGTTCAATTGCACAATAAAGCAAGGCGAAGAAGAACTAGTAAGTGCTTCCATAAGTGCTGTGAAAATAAAAGATATATCTGAGGTAAAATATGAATCTTAATTCTGGAAAAAGAATTCTTGTAACCGGAGCAAGCGGCGGAATAGGAAAGGCTATCGCAGAAAATCTTGCAACTGGAGGATACAGCGTGGTTGCGCATTACAACAATAATTCTTCTTCCGCTACTGCTCTTGCAAACGCAATGCGCGAAAAGGGCTACGATGTGAATTTGTTGCAATGCGACTTGCGAAACCGTGCCCAGTGTCGTAGTGCCATTGAAGCGGATATTGAGCAAAATGGAACATATTATGGAATTGTAACTAGTGCGGGCGTATGTGCAGATGCTGCTTTTCCTGCTTTGACCGATGAAGATTGGGATAAGGTGATAGATACTAATTTGAATGGTTTTTTCAATATTGTTCATCCGGCAATTATGCCTATGTGCAGGGCGAAATGTGGACGCATAGTTGCCATAAGTTCCGTAGCTGGCATTGTGGGAAATCGTGGGCAGGTGAATTATAGCGCATCCAAGGCGGGTTTGATTGGCGCAGTTAAAGCTTTGGCTGTGGAACTTGCCAGCCGCTCCATAACCGTGAACTGCGTTGCTCCGGGCTTAATAGAAACCGATATGATTAAAGATGTTCCAATGGATATTGTGCTACCAACTATTCCTATGCAGCGAATAGGCAAACCTTATGAAGTTGCCGCTGTTGTTGAATTTTTGCTTTCCGAATCAGCTTCTTATATTACCAGACAGGTGATTTCGGTGAATGGAGGATTGATATGAGCAAAAGAGTTGTTGTTACCGGGGGTTCTTGTGTGTCTGCGCTTGGGCAAAACTGGCCGGAAATTTTAGCGAATCTGAAAAGCAAAAAAAACTGCGTGGTTCACATGGAGCAATACGAAAAATATACTCAAATGAATACCAAGCTCGCCGCACCAGTGAACTTTACACCACCAAATTACCCTCGGCAAAAAACACGGGGAATGGGACGTGTTGCACTTATGGCTACCTACTGCACGGACTCTGCCATTAAAAACGCAGGTTTAAGCGGCAGTGCTCTTTTGCAAAATGGTCGCTGCGGCGTGGCTTATGGTTCTTCAATGGGAAATGTAGATGCTCTGCTGGATTTTTTTTCAATGCTCACATCAGACAAGTGCGATGGGATTAACGCAACAACTTATATTCGCTCAATGCCGCAAACCTGCGCTGTGAATATAGGCGTATTTTTTGAATTAACAGGGCGAATAATAACCACCAACACAGCCTGCACTTCTGGAAGCATGTCTATTGGATATGCTTACGAAGCGATAAAAAACGGGCAGCAAGATATTATGATAGCAGGCGGAGCAGACGAACTCAGCCCCACAAGTTCCGCTGTGTTTGACACACTGTTTGCAACCAGCACAAAAAATGAAACACCTCATTTAACTCCTAGAGCTTTTGATAAGAGCAGAGATGGCTTAGTTGTGGGCGAAGGTGCAGGAACTTTGATTTTGGAAGAATACGAGCATGCAGATGCAAGAGGTGCGGAAATTTATGCGGAAATTGTCGGATTTGGAACCAATACGGATGGTTTTCACATAACTCAGCCGAATAGAGATACAATGCAAATAGCTCTGGAACTTGCTATTAAAGATGCGAGTATTTCACCAGACAAAATTGACTATGTGAACGCTCACGGAACCGCAACCGACAGAGGCGATATTGCGGAAAGCCACGCAACATACAATGCCCTTAAAAAATCCGTTCCAATAAGTACCTTAAAAAACTATATAGGACATACTCTAGGTGCCTGCGGAGCCATAGAAGCCTGGCTTTCTATTATGATGATGCGAGAAGGCTGGTTTGCGCCTAACATAAATTCAGATGATATAGATGCGGAGTGCGCTAGTTTGGATTATATACAGGGAGAAGGCAAAAAAATAAATGCTAATTATATCATGTCTAATAATTTTGCCTTTGGCGGAATAAATACTTCACTTATATTTAAAAGAATGGATCTAAAATGAGAGCAGTTGAAGCAAAATTTGAAGCACAGCGCATTGCCTTTGCACCCTTTGCATTTCAATGTGCATGGTCAATGAGAGAACTGGGCATTTTGGAATGTGTGAGCAAAGCTGGAAAAGCTGGCGCAAGCATTGCAGAGATTTCTAAAAAATGCGAGATTTCAGAATATGGCGCACAGGTTCTTGCAGAATTCGGGCTTGGCACTGGAATTCTTAAACTTGCCGCCGAAAAAGAACCGCTCAAGTACGCGCTTGGCAAAATAGGTTTTTTTATTCTGCAAGATGAAATGAC
>CAZIMU010000078.1:0-8531 GCA_964540355.1 uncultured Fibrobacteraceae bacterium
TATCCATCATAGCAGGCATAATTTTTTCTCTGAATGTCACATAAGGATGCTCGTCCCTAAACCACGAAGTTTCGTTGGTAGTCATGGCATTCAGCATTTTTTCGCGAGTTAAGAAAGTTGTGGCTCCGGAGCTTAACTTGTGAGCTAGTTGCGAAAAGGTTTCACAGCCAAATTCATCCAAAATAGGAGATAGACGCTGCTCAATTAAATATTGTTTATCATCGCCTAAAACAATTCCACAAATATCAAACACATATTTGATAATTACGTTATAATCATCATGACTCATTAATGCGCTCATAAAAACTCTCCTTTTATTTTCTACCTAAATTGACACGTTCAATTACGGCATCGGGGACACGCATTAAAGACACTACCTTATCTATTAAGCCTGTGGCTGCCGCTGTGCGAGGCATACCGAACACAACAGAAGATTCTTCATCTTGAGCAATTAAATAAGCATTTTTGTTTTTCAAATGCGTTAAAGAAGGTGTACCATCATTACCCATTCCCGTTAATATAACTCCAACAAGGGTATCTGCTGGGTAAGCTTGAGCTGCGGAGCGGAACAGAACATCCACGCTTGGGCGGCAACCGTTTTCTGGAGGGTTATTGTTGTTATCCAAAACATAACGTGTTCCCTTGGAATTTACAACCATGTGGCAGCCACCTGGAGCAATATAAACTGTTTTGTTTTCAACTACGGTACCCGGCAAGCCTTCCATCACTTTATGTTCGCACTTTGCGTTAAGGCTATCTGCCAAAGATTTTGTGAAATTGGGCGGCATGTGCTGCACAAGCAAAATAGGTAGGTCTGTCATTGAAGAAAGTTTTGGGAGCATATCTGCCAAAGATTTTGGGCCTCCTGTGGAGACTCCTATGACTATTGCCTGTATGGGCTTTGTGTGTACAGAAGGTTTTGCCAAAGTGTAGGTAAAGGCTGGCGCACCTGCAGCTGTGGGTTTAAAGCCAGCTACGGTAGTAGCGTGAACCGGAGTAGTCACTCCTCTATTTCTGCGAGAAACCCAAGCAGATATGGTTGTATTGAGCATCCTCTTGAGGCTTTCTTGCGAATTGGGAACCTCAGGTGCAGGCTTGGCTATAAAATCAAATGCACCACACTCAAGAGCCTTAAGCGTTATGTCGGAACCCGTGCGGGTTAGGGAGCTAACCATCAACACCTCGGGTGTGGATTTAAGCTCGTCTTTGGAGGCAATCACTTTTTTGAGCGTTGCAAGCCCGTCCATTCCTGGCATTTCAACATCCAGAGTCATTAAATCCACGTGACGCGTTTTCAAAAACTCAATAGCGGCCATGCCACTATCCACAGCACCAGCAACCTCAACTCCAGGGATTGCTGCAATCATTTTCTCTAGTATGCTCCTGAACACTCTGGAGTCATCTACTATCAATATCTTAGAAAGTTCACTCATTATTATTTCCTCAAGTAAGGTTAATATAGTAAATAATTACCACAATACCATCGCTCTTAAGCAAAAGGCATTTTTGTCAAAAAACGTGTATTCTGCGCTAATAGCATATAGGTTACTCATATAAGATAGTGCCGGAGTTAATGAATAATTCATTTTTGCACCGTCTAAGAACTTCTTTGGGGTTGAAAAATGGTCATTTTCGGGTGTTAAAGAGTCAATACTGCCACCATCCCTGCCTTTCCACGAGAGTTCTTGCTTTAACTGCGTTTGAAAATGCTTTGCGTGTTTTGCATAAATGAGCCAGTCAATATTCTGGCTGTTTGGTCCGGCTTGGCTACCTATGGGGTAGTTCAAGTGCGCAATTTGGGCGGTATAAGGCTTGAAATGGGTATATACATAAGGCTCAATCCTCGTATATTCAGCAAGGCTCCCGAATTTCCACCCTAAAAAATCCGTGGCATATTCCAAGCCTGCCATCCAAGCCCATTTTGCCTCTATATTATCGTTTCTAACAAGGCTAGACGGGCTTTCCATATCGTCAAGGAAAAATTCCGAATAAATGCGAAGCCCAAGTGGGAATCTGTAGCTGAAATCAAAGGCTATTGCGCCGTTGTTGTGGTCTTCGCTGTAATTGCCTTTTTCGGCGAATAGCGGCACTATGGGAACAAAAAGCCAATATGGGTTTATATCGTAAACAACGGTTATTTCGCTTATGCCAAGCGTTAGGTCGCCAGCTTCAAATTCATAGCGATGCCCATATAAATTGCGGCTAAATTTTTTATTCATGCTGCTACCCCCGGGGTCTAGGTCGCCATACAGGCTCATAACGGAGAGAGGGCCTATTTTTGCCCAGAGCGAAACTTGGTTATATGGCACAGAGGCTTGGTTCAGTGTTAGGTTGTTGTAATAACCAGGCCCCCAGTGCCTCGCATCACGCGCAAAATCAAGTGCTGCCCAGCCTAGGCGCAATGTAAAATGCCCCCTATACCTAGCATAGCTGGAGTATTTAGTTTCGCCATCTATATCTTTGTTTCCCTGCTTTTCCAAAAATTCCCTGTCCCAAGATTTCCATTCCGATGGATTATCATTTGAGTGCATTTCGCTGAAAATTCTCGCATCAAGCCAAAATTCTGCGGAGTCAATATAGCCGCTTAAAAACGCCCCGCCTTCAAAGCTGTTTATGGTATCTGCAAAAGTTTTGCCGCCGCGAACATCCCAAGCAAAAAGAGGCCTCAGATGCAAAGCAAAAGGTTTACCGCTTTGCCTAAACGAGGAATCTATTTGCGGATAAAAAAAAGTTTGAGGAGCCTCCCCTGCGGTGATGGCATGGTAGCGATTTAGCAGAGGGGAGTAATCTAGCATACGAAGCGTGTATGGTCGGTCGAGGTTGTAAGTGGGATAGACCTGAGCTGCCGCTGCTGCAAAATACAGAGCGGTTATCATTATTACCCTCACAAGATTGTTTTTCATATTCTTTGACTCAAGCGGCACTTTTCTTTTTTTGCATTCTTATATAGTTGTTTCGCTTGAAATCGTTTCTGTGTTCAAGGCAAAAGCGCGGATAGATGAACTGTTTTGGAAACATTTTAACCGTGAAAACATTATCGCAGCCAGGTAGGCAGCATTTAAAATGAACGTCAACGGTTTCGCTGTAGCCGTGCTTAAAAACCATATTGCGCATTTCAAGGCTGTCTGGTATTTTTTTAGGTTTTTGCCTAGCTTTTATGTCTCTGTGAAGCTCGCAATATTTGGCTATTGGATGCCCCCAAAACTCACGCCCGCAACCAGGTTCCTGGCACTTTTTGAGTTTTACCCTCTTTTTCTTTTTATATTTTGGCAATTGCATAAGGGACAATATAGAAAATATTTTTTGTTTTACTATATTCTCTCCTATGCAAACTCAAAGCGAAGAAGAAATTGACCTGCTGGAATCGATGCTTTCAATAATAAAACGAACTTTGAGGCACAAGGTTTTGGCAATTTTGGCTTTTGTGCTTATTGCGGGAATGGCTTTTGCGTATGCGTTTTTGTCCACGCCCTTTTATTATACAGAATCAAAAATCATTTATCAAACCTCTGGAGGCTCGCAAGGCAGTAGTCTTAACGCGCTTGCAATGCTCGCTGGAGTTTCCTCTTACAAAGGAGACGACCCCTCTGCATATTTGCAAGATATAATTTTATCCAACAATATGCTTAAATCAATTTTGGCAGAGAAATGGAGCGTTGATTTGCAAACTCTGTGGAAAATAAAGCCAGACACTACAAAAGAAAATTGGCAAATGAAACTTGAATACAGTATGCTCTCAGATCTTAAAAAAGGCAAATACATAGTTTTTTCACAAGACAAAAAAAGCGGGGTAATAACGCTTTCCACAGAATTTGAAGACCCTCAGGTTTCTTTTGATGTGAATAATTTTATATATAATCAGTTAACCTACATTTTAAAAAATAAAATGCACTTTAAAGCATCGGAAAATCGAAAATTCACGGAAGAAAGACTTTTAGAGGTAAAAGACAACCTCAAAGAAGCAGAGGAGAACCTTCGCAGATTCAGGCAGCGAAACAGGCTACGTATGGACCCAGCAGATGAATTGGAAGATGCTCGGCTGCAAAGAGATGTTCTTATGAATCAGGAGATTATGATACAGTTGCAAAAGCAATATGAAATTGCAAAAATTGACGAGGCTCGCGATATACCAGTTTTGGATGTTATAGATTTGCCAATGAAACCAATTGAAAAATCCAAGCCAAAGAGAAAACTCATTGTTTTGGCTGGAGGGGTGGCAGCGGTATTTGTTGCCATTTTGTTAGCGGTTTTTTACGATATATTTTTAGAGAAAAAAACTACTTGGAGAAAAGATGTCTAATAATGATTTGTGGGTTGGCGTTGATGTAGGTTCAACTACTGTTAAGGTTGCTATTGTGGAACCAGCAACTGGGAAGCTTTTGCACAGCCGCTACCAGAGGCACAACGCAATGCAGGCAAAAACGGTTCGCGAACTTTTGATAGAGGCTCATAATTTATTTGAGAACAATTTTGTGGTTTCTTTTTGCGGTTCTGGCGGGCAGCCCTTTGCAGAAAAAACTAACTCTTTCTTTGTTCAAGAAGTTGTTGCAAATGCTTTGGCAGTGCGCGAAATGTACCCCGAAACCAGAGTTGCAATAGAACTTGGCGGCCAAGATGCAAAGGTTATATTTTTTGAAAAAGACAAAACAACTGGCAAACTGCTTGCAAGCGATATGCGAATGAACGGAGTGTGCGCTGGCGGAACAGGAGCTTTCATAGACCAGATTGCAGAACTTTTGAAAATAAAAACCGAGGAATTTGAGAACTATGCCTCCAGAGGCGAAAAGGTGTACGAAATTTCTGGCAGGTGCGGAGTTTTTGCAAAAACAGATATTCAGCCTCTTTTGAATCAGGGAGTTGCCAAAGAAGATATTGCGCTTTCCAGTTTTCACGCCATTGCAAAACAGACAATAGGCGGGCTTGCACAGGGAATGGAAATAAAACCGCCCGTGCTTTTTGAAGGCGGTCCTTTGACTTTCAACCCCTCGCTTGTGGGAGTGTTTCAGCAACGTCTTGGGATTTTGAGTTCGCAGGTTTTGGTGCCAGAACATTCAGAAATTTTGGTTGCCTGGGGTGCAGCTCTTTCTGCTGGTGCAATATATAAAGGCAAAAAGTGCAACTACAGCAAAGAAAAAAGTTTGTATGCCCTTGAACATTTTTCCGCAAGCAAAAAAAGCAAAAGCGATAACGAAGCCACTCAGCCATTTTTCAAAAACGAAAAAGAGAAAAGCGAGTTTATGCGCAAGCATCCGCTATTTGACGGAAATTACCCCACGCCAAAAAAAGGCGAAACTGTGCGGGCATATTTGGGCATAGATGCTGGTAGCACAACAACAAAATTCGTACTGCTCAGTGAAAACGAAGAAGTTATTGACAGTTTTTATTCCGGCAATCAGGGAGATCCTCTTGTTGTGCTTAAAAGCGCGCTTATTCAATTGAACGAGCGTTATAAGGAGGCTGGAGCAACACTTGAAATTTTGGGTGTTGGAACAACAGGGTATGGCGAGTTGCTGTTCTATCGTGCGCTTCACGCTGATTATCACACAGTTGAAACTGTGGCACACGCAAAGGCGGCAAAAAAAGTGTGCGATGATGTGAGTTTTATATTGGATATAGGTGGCCAAGATATGAAGGCAATTTCTGTGGCTGGAGGCGTGGTCACAGGCATAATTTTGAACGAGGCTTGTTCAAGCGGCTGCGGTTCTTTTATTGAGACTTATGCCCGCAGCCTTGGAATTAAAATGGAACAAATAGCAGAAATGGCATTTCACTCTAAAAATCCTTCAAAACTCGGCAGCCGTTGCACGGTGTTTATGAACAGTTCAATAATAACGGAGCAAAGAGATGGCAAAAAACCAGAAGACATAATAGCTGGAATTTGCCGCTCCATTATAGACAATGTTTTCACAAAAGTGGTTCGTTTGCGCAATCTGAATTCTTTGGGAAAAAAAGTTGTGGTTCAGGGTGGCACATTCAAAAACGATGCCGTGCTGCGCGCATTTGAGCAACACACGGGTTTAACGCCAATCCGTCCTATTCACCCAGGAGAAATGGGTGCCATTGGCATTGCACTTTTAACTAAGGAGTATATGAAAAAATAAAATGAGGAATATATGGAATATGAATTTGCAGAAATATTAAAAAAACTTGTTTCCACTCATGGAGTTGATATTTTAAAAGATGTAAACAAGTGTGAACATTTGCTTTCAGAATATTCTGACAAATACAAACGTGATATTGAATTATTTATAGAAATATTGAAAAGCAATGTTCAAACCAGACCATTGCCGGCAAAAAAAGAAAACACGGTTTGGGCTATTGGAATTTTGATTGCTTTTTTGATTGTAGCACTAATTTTCACTTTTATTTTGAGCAATCTTTCTAAACCTATTGAAGAACATAATCCATTTAATCTTGCAGATGACAAACCAGAAGAAAAACCCATTGAATACATTTCTTTTACAGACAATCGAAACAACAAAACATATAAAACCATTGTTATAGGTTCTTTGACTTGGTTTGCGGAAAATTTGAATTACAAAACAGGAAACTCCTGGTGCTACGATAATGATGAATATAATTGCGTGAAATATGGCCGCTTATACGATTGGAATACAGCGAGAATGGCTTGCCCCAGTGGCTGGCATTTGCCCAGCCGTGCGGAATGGAACGATATGACTTATAATATTGGCGGTAGTTTAGTAGGTAAAAAATTGAAATCTAAAAATGGTTGGAATAAAATTGGAAGAATAGGAACGGACGAATATGGATTTAGTGCCTTGCCTGGTGGCAGGCGTTTTGCAAATGGGAATTTTCGTCTTATTGGCGAAGCGGGAAATTGGTGGACATCCACGGAGTGCAACCATTTGGAAGCCTATTACAGATATATGAACGCAAGCATAAACGAAGTTGGCGAGAGCAACTATTACCGCAAAATTATGGGCTTTTCTGTGCGTTGCGTAAAGAATTGAATTGAAATGATACTGATAATATCACAGGGTTGCAGCGCAAATTTAAGTGAAAGCGAACAGATTGCAGGATTGCTTTCAAAAAACAATTATGATATTGAATTTGGCATTGCAAGCACAGCAAAGACAAGTGCAATAATTTTAAATTTATGCACAGTTAAAGGCGATAGTTCCGCATTAAAGGCGGTTAGAAACGCAAAAGAAAATTACCCAGACATTCCAATGCTGGTAACAGGCTGCACAACACCTGAGCTAATTGCATCGCTCAAAAAAATTGACCCAAAAATTTCCATAGCCAGCACTCACGCCCTTGAGAGAATTCCAGAAATCATAAAAAAAATAATTGCAGGCGAAATAGTTTTGGATTTGCAAAAAGAACATTCCCCAAAACTTGGGATTCCAAAAATCCGCAAAAATCCCATTGTTGGAATTGTGAGCATTGCCGAAGGTTGCATGGATGCTTGTTCATTTTGTTCCACAAGAATTGTAAAAGGAAGGCTACGAAGCTATGCACCAGAGCAAATTGTAAACGAAACAAAAACTTTGGTAGAAAACGGTTGCAAAGAAATTTGGCTAACAGCGCAAGATGCCGCCTGCTATGGCTTTGATATTGAAACAGATTTAGCCGAGCTTGTTATGCAAATTTTAAAAAAAATAAAAGGGGATTACCGCATAAGAATGGGAATGGGAAACCCGAGGCACACTTTGAGCTATGCGGAAAAACTTGTAGAGGTTTACAGGGATGAAAGGGTATTTAAATTTTTGCATTTGCCTGTGCAAAGCGGAAGCGATGGAATTTTGCAAGCTATGAAGCGCAAACACTCGGTTAGCGATTACAAAAAACTTGTGGATTTTTTTTACACCGAGTTCAGCAACTTTACAATTTCTACAGATATAATAGTTGGCTTTCCGGGGGAAACAGAAGAGGATTTTGAAAAAAGTTTGGATTTAATAAAATGGAGCAAGCCAACGGGTTGCAACAGAACACGCTTTGTCCCTCGCAAAGGAACGCTCGCCGCAACACTGCCAAACCAAATCCCAAGCATTGAAAAATACAGGCGAAGCGCAGAACTCACAAAAGTTTTCACCGAAGTAGCCTTGCAAAATAATTTGAAATATGTAGGTACGGAGCAAAGTATTTTAATAGATGAAATAGGCAAAAGAAATTCCCTAATAGGCAGAGCAAATAATTACAAGCCAGTTGCCGTGCGCGGCAATTACAAAATTGGCGATAGAATAAATGCGAAAATCAATGATGCAGAGCCATTCGCATTGATTGGGGAAGAGATTATATAAACAGCCTATCTAAAATTCCAAGCTCGCCGGATTTTTTATTTGCAATATTGCTCTCCATTTGCTTTATTTTTCTCACCGCCCAAATTGTGAAAGGCAAAAGAACAATCTCATAGAGAATTTTAACCGACCATTGCGATGGAATTATGGCAAAAGTAAAAAATGGAGTTCCGTAAAAAGCCACTGTGATAAACACAACGCTATCTATGGCAACGCCTATCATAGAAGAAAACACGGAACGCAATCCAAACTTTTTCTCGCCGTGCATAC
>CAZIMU010000079.1:0-8485 GCA_964540355.1 uncultured Fibrobacteraceae bacterium
TTGCACCCATCAAAAAGAAGAGTATTTGAGCCAAATCGCCAAAAGCTTCAAACAACTGCGTTTTAGGAATCTCAGGGTCACTAGAAGAATTGAACCATAAAATCCAAAGCAATGTTCCCAAAAACAATGCAGTTGCGGATTTGTTCACTCCTAGGGGATGTTCCAATGCTATGGCAAGGTACCCTAGCACAAAAATAACGGCAATAGCGGTAAGAATCATAGTGCGGTAAATATAGAAATACTGGAGACCCTTCTACACCTTAAAATGGCTCAAAATATTTTTCAAGTCGCTGGCAAGCCTGGCAAGTTCGTCTGCGCCTTGGTTGATTTGTCTTGTGCTTTCGGCACTGATTGAATTTTTTGCTACTTCGGCTGCACCACGAGACATATCTTTGCTACCCTTGGCTACCTCGCCTATGGCACTCGCTACACGCTTAGCACCCACATTCACTTGCGCCACATTGCTAGATATCTCATTGCTTGCCTTTGTTTGCTGTTCAACGTGGTTAGAAATAACGTCCACGCTCTGATTGATTTTCTTTATGATTTCCGAAACTTCGTTTATCACTGTCACCGCCTCGCTAGTGCCAGATTGTATGCTTTCTATACGCCGTGCTATATCGTCTGCACTCATTGTGCTTTGGTTTGCAAGCTCCTTTATTTCTCCAGCTACCACAGCAAAGCCCTTGCCGGCCTCGCCCGCAGAAGCCGCTTCTATTGTGGCATTGAGTGCCAAAAGGCTTGTTTTGTCTGCTATTCTTTTTATCACTTCGGTCACATGCCCTATTTCCTTTGCAGCAGCACCGAGCTTGCTCATGGCACCGGTTGCCTCGCGAGACTTGACTGTTGCTTCGTCGGCTATTTTATTGGCATCACCTGCATTGTTGGATATTTGCCTTATGCTTGCGCTCATCTCTTCCACTGCTGCAGCCATGGTGTTCATATTCGTGGACATTTGCTCTGCCGTGCCAGCCACATCATTGGCATTGGTGGAGGCTTGTTCTGCACCGCTTGCCATTGAGTTTATGTTCAAATTCACTTGTTCGGTTGCATTTGTCACCTGCTTGCCAATGCTGGAAAGTTCCTCTGCCGAGCTAGCAAGGGTATCTGAGGTTTGCTGGAGGTTTTTGAGTATGGTATGCAGCTTTTCAGAGAGGCTGTCTAGTGCTTTGGAGAGAATACCAAGCTCATCTCCGCGGTTCAACTCTGTGCGAACTGTCATATCGCCTTTTTCCATTTTGGAAATGGCGTTTACCACCGAGTGAAGCGGGCGAGTTATGGAAAGCGTAAGGAATAAACCAAAACCTATTGAAATAATCAAAACAGCAGCTAAAAGCGTAACCGCTACTTTTTTGTCGTGGTCGGTTCGTATTGAAGTTTCTTTTGAAACTTTTTCTGTTGAACTAACTTTGGCTTCTACCGCTGCATCAAGTGCTTTTGACATTTCGACTGCCGCATTCAATACCCCAGGCGGAAGATCTTCTATACTGAGTCCAGTATCAGGGTCAATTCTTGCCACTTTTACGTAATTATGCACTGCCGTCATATACTTGTCAACGGCAGCCGCTAAATCATCAAAAAATTTCTTGCCAGATTCTCTTATCACCAATTCTTTTTGCTTGTTTATGAGTTCTTTAACTGCAATATGAGTTTGGTTCATATCGTTAACAAGACTGAGGCGACCTTCAGTATTTTTTGCAAGCTGCCAGCGCCGGATATCTATGCGCAACTCCTGCACTTGTTCAGCGGTTTTCACAAGTATTCCCAGAGGAACAGTCCCTTTTTCGTGTAGAAAATCAGTTTCCATATCGAGAGTTTCTAAACTATCAATTAAATATATCCCTAAAAACGCCGTCAATGCGGCGATGAATAAGAAAGATACCATTAGCTTTGGACCTATTTTTATGTTTTTCATCGGTTACCTCTATTTTGCTGGTAAAGTAAATATATATTATTTTTATTAAGAAATAGTTAAATTATTTTTTAAAATAAACAAAAATTACACTTTTTCGCCTAGTTAAAGACTCAACTTGATTAGAACATTTTTCAATTCGCTCGCAAGCCTGGCAAGTTTGTCTGCGCCTTGGTTTATTTGTTTTGTGTTCTGAACACTAGTTGAACATTCAATTACACCCTCTATATTTCGCGACATTTCCTTACTACCATTGGCTACCTCGCCTATAGACTCTGCCACGCGCTTGATTCCTACATTGGCTTGCTCAACATGGTGGGCAATCTCAGTACTTGCCTTTGTTTGCTGCTCAACGTGGTTGGATATAATTCCTATGCTTTGATTTATCTTCGCTATTATATCAGATACATCGTTTATCACCTTTATCGCCGTGCTAGTGCCAAGCTGGATTCCCCTTATGCGCTTTGTTATGTCGTCTGCGCTTTTTGCGCTTTGGCTTGCAAGCTCCTTGACCTCGCCTGCCACAACAGCAAAACCCTTGCCTGCCTCTCCAGCAGAAGCAGCCTCTATTGTTGCATTGAGAGCTAATAAATTTGTTTTGTCGGCTATCTTCTTTATCACATCGGTCACCTGCCCTATTTCTTCTGCCGCAGCCCCCAACTTGTCCATTGCATTGGTTGCATCATTGGACTTAACGGTGGCTTCGTTTGCAATTTTGCTGGCATCGCAAGCGTTATTGGCTATTTGATTTATGCTCATGCTCATCTTTTCTACTGCTGTAGTTATGGTTACCATATTAGCAGACATTTGCTCCGCCGCATTAGCCACTTTATCGGCATTGGTGGAGGCTTCTTCTGCTCCGCTTGCCATTGCGTTTATGTTAGAGTTCACTTGCTCTGTTGCATTAGCCACTTGCTTGCCAATATCGGAAAGTTCCGTTGCCTCCTCTGCTAATGTGTCTGAGTTCTGCCGGAGGTTCTTGAATATAGTCTGAAATTTTGCCGATAGGCTGTCTAGCGACTTAGAAAGAGAGCCTATCTCATCTTCACGTTCTAAACTGGCACGGACAGTCATATTTCCGTGTTCTATTTTGGAAAGAGTATTCACAACCACGCGCAAGGGCTGCGTTATGGAGAACGTTAAGAATATGGCAAAACAAAGAGAAAAAATCAAGACCATTATCAAAACAGCGGTTGCTGTTCCTTCAGAATCGCGTGCCGTTTGAGAGTTTGAATCTAAAATCTCTTTTGCCGAATCAAGTCTCATTCTTATGGCATTGGAAACTGCTTTCGACATTTCGTTTGCAGCACTCAATACCGCAGGCGAAAGACTTTCTGCGCAAATTCCGGTAGCGGAATCAATTTTTGCATTTTTTGCATAATTATGCGCTTCCACCACATAATTGCTAGTGGCAGCAAGCAAATTGTTCAAAGACTTATCCTTATCTTTTTCTTTTGCTATTCTATCCCTTAAAACGACATAAGATTCATCAATGGCCCTAATAATGATAGAACGCTCCTCATTCGTTTTCGCCAACTGCCAACGCTGTATATTTATGCGCATTTCTTGTGTTTGTTTAGCGGTTTCTACAAGGAATTCCAAAGGAACCATTCCATCTTCGTATATCAATTTTGTATGCTCGTTGATTTTTTTTAAACTATCTATGAGATATACTCCCATGAGAGTCATTATTGCAACAATAGACAAAAAAGATACTATCAGCTTTGTTCCAATTTTTATGTTTCTCATTTGTTCACCCCTTAAAGAGTGAATATAGAAAATTCTACACTATGAACTGGTTCATAACTTTTTTTAGGTCACTAGCAAGCCTAGCTAGTTCGTCTGCGCCTTGGTTGATTTGTCTTGTGTTTTCGGCACTTATTGAATTCTTGGCTACCTCTCCAGCATTGTGAGACATATCTTTGCTATTTCTAGCTACCTCGCTTATGGCACTGGCAACTCGCTTAGATCCTATGTTCACCTGCTTAATATTGCTCACTATTTCGTTGCTTGCCTTGGTTTGCAGATCAACGTGACTAGAGATAACTCCAACGCTCTTATTTATTTTTGTTATGATTTTTGAGACATTGTTTATCACCGTCACGGCATCGCTAGTGCCGCTCTGGATACCTTCTATACGCCGCGCAATATTGTCTGCGCTCATTGCGCTCTGATTCGCAAGCTCCTTGATTTCGCCAGCAACCACCGCAAAACCCTTGCCCGCAGCACCCGCAGAAGCAGCTTCTATAGTGGCATTGAGTGCGAGCAAATTGGTTTTTTCGGCTATCCTCTTTATTACATCGGTCACTTGCCCTATTTCTTTTGCGGCAACGCCAAGTTTATTCATAGCTTCGGTTGCCTCTTTAGATTTGACTGTTGCTTCGTCAGATATTTTATTGGCTTCGCTCGCATTTTCAGATATCTCATTTATACTTGAACTCATTTCCTCTACCGCTGTAGCTATAGTACTTATATTTGTGGACATTTGCGCTGCTGTGCTAGCTACTTCATCGGCATTTGCAGAAGCCTCTGTTGCACTTCTTGCCATTGCATTTATGTTGGAGTTCATATGTTCGGTGGTATTGGTCACATGTTTGCCAATGTTGGAAAGATTTTCTGCCGAGCTAGCAATGGTGTTTGAACTAAGCCTGAGGTTGCCGAATATGGTTTGCAACCTTGAAGATAGGCTGTCTAATGCCTTGGAAAGTATGCCAAGCTCGTCTTCGCGATTTAAGTTGGTGCGAATTGTCATATCGCCTTTTTCCATTTTAGAAAGAGCATTTACCACTTTTCTGAGTGGCCGAGTTATGGAAGAGCGGATAAATCGGCTCATAATTATCACTGTTAAAATAACTACAGAGGCTATGGAAAAAAGCAGCTTTGTATCACTCTGAATTGCCTCTCTAGCCAAAGTTTCGGTTTTCTCGTATTTTTCCGTGGCTCCCAAAACAACCTGATCAACACTTTTGCGATGTGCTGTATATAAGGTTTTCAACTCGCCATAAGCAAGTTTTTTTGCATATTCCTTGTCGCCTTTTTGCAACGCAGGAATAAACTGGCTAAAGACTATATCATAAAACTTTATAGCTGGATCGTAAGCCTCTTTTAATATGGCATCGCGCAATGCTCCTGGTTCCAGCAGCGGTTCGTTTACCCAAAACCGGTGCCGCTTTTCGTAATCGGCCTGAAGCCTCCTGAGTTCAGTATAAAAACGATCCATTTGGACAAGGTCGTTCTCGTATGTCATTTGCAAAACATTCATATAAGATTCTATGATGTACTCTGGAGGCGGCAGAACATCGGCTATCAAATCTTTGCTCATTATTATTTGATTGTAAAGATTTCCATTAATGCGAAGACGATTCAAAGCAGAGAACGAAATATAAACAAAAATGGCATAACCTATTATAAATACGGCCAATAGCAAAATTAATTTTTTGCCAATTCTTATATTTTTCATTTGTTACCCCTTGTTGATTTTTGTAGTGCTAATATACAAATACAAGTGGTAAAAAATTCCCTTTATATCTCAAAATTGTTCAAAACGCTTTTTATGCTGCTGGCCAGCTTTGCTAGTTCGTCTGCACCTTGATTGATTTGCCTTGTGTTCTGAGCGCTTATTGAACCCTTAGCTACTTCTTCTACATTGCGAGACATATCTTTGCTACCTCTGGCTACCTCGCCTATGGCACTCGCAACGCGCTTAGCGCCAATGTTCACCTGCGCCACATTGCTGGCTATTTCGTTGCTCGCCTTTGTTTGCTGGTCAACGTGATTAGAAATAACTTCCACGCTATGATTGATTTGCGCTATAATCTCCGAAACATCGCCTATCACCGTCACTGCCTCACTCGTGCCGTTTTGGATGCCTTCTATGCGCCGTGTTATATCGTCTGCGCTCTTTGCGCTCTGATTCGCAAGCTCCTTTATTTCGCCTGCTACAACAGCAAAGCCCTTACCAGCAGAACCTGCGGAAGCAGCTTCTATTGTGGCATTGAGTGCAAGCAAATTTGTTTTTTCGGCTATCCTCTTTATTACGTCTGTCACATGCCCAATTTCCTTGGCGGCTGAACCAAGCCTATTCATAGCTTCGGTTGCCTCGCGAGATTTGACAGCCGCTTGGTTGGCTATTTTATTCGCAGCAACTGCGTTGTTGGCTATTTGATTTATGCTCGCGCTCAACTCTTCTACTGCCACAGCCATCGTATTCATATTCGTGGACATCTGCTCTGCCGTGCCAGCAACTTCGTTAGCATTGGTGGATGCTGCTGCCGCGCCGCTTGCCATTGCGCTTATGTTCACAGTCACCTGTTCGGTTGTGTTGGTCACCTGCCTGCCAATGCTGGAAAGTTCCTCTGCCGAACCAGCAAGCGTGTCGGAGTTTTGCCGTAGGTCGCTGAATATGGTTTGCAATCTTGCAGATAAGTTATCCATTGCTTTGGAGAGTGTTCCGAGTTCGTCTCCGCGCTCCAAGCCAAGACGGATAGTCATATCTCCATTCTCTATTTTTGAAATGGCATCTACAACCGTACTCAACGGGCGCGTTATGGAAGAGGTGAGGAATATGCCTATGAGTATGGAAATTATCACGGTTATGGGTATAATTGCCTTTGCCGTGCTGGTGGCTTTTTGGGCTACCGATTCATTCCTTTCCTCAACTTCTTTGACAGTATTTGTTTTAAAAGCTATAGATGCATTTACCGCTTTCCTGAGATCAGATCCCAAGTTGCTCCTTCCGTACCTATGCACTTCTGCCACATACTTGTCAGCGATAGTTATCAAATCGTCCAATGGTTTTCTACCTGCTTCCACTACAACTCTGTCTTTCTGCTGGTTTGCCAGCTCCTTCAGAGTGATATTGGCTTCGTCTATGTTCTTCAGTGCGGTGGCACGAGCTTCTTCTGTTTCTGCGAGGCGCAATTCCCTAGCCTGCAAGCGTATTTCCTGCGCTATATCGGCTGTTTGTACAAGCAGTTCTAAAGGAATCACTGCTTTTTCGTACACCACCTTGCCGTTTTCATTGACGTGCTTCAGGCTGATTGTGAGAAATATCCCTATAAAAGCCGTCAATGCGGCTATGAATAGGAAAGATGCGGTTAGCTTTGGGCCTATTTTAATGTTTTTCATCGGTTTTACCTCTGAGATGTCTAAGGATAATATAGTAAACATATATTTTTTATATGGAATAATCAGACCTTGCTCCCGAAGGTCTATACTAAACATATATGTTTAGTATGTTTTTATTGAAAATTCAGATATTTATCCGCTCACCGCCTTAAATTCCAATTCTGGGTAATTCTTAACCGCCAAATTCAAACGATATTCATTAGGGAACAAACAAACCAAATTTCCTTTTTTGTCGTGCATACAATCGCCTTTATATTCTTTTGAAAATTCCTCTTGCTTTTTTTGCTCGCCATAAATCCATCTGGCACCGAATGATGGGATTTTGTCTAGCTGGACTTCTGCACCGTATTCGTTTTCCAAACGGTGTTGCAAAACATCAAATTGCAGTTCGCCCACAACGCCTATAATGGGCAACGCCGATGTTAGAGATGTGTAAAGCTGGGTTGCGCCCTCTTCGGAAAGTTGCAAAAGACCTTTGGACATTTGCTTGCTTTTTAAGGGGTTCATAAGGGTTACCCTTGCAAAAAATTCTGGTGCAAAATCCGGTATGCCGGAAAACTGGAATTTCTCGCCTTCTGTCAAGGTGTCGCCAATGTTGAAAATACCGGGATCGTTTATGCCAACAATGTCGCCAGCGTAGGCTTTGTCTATAACCTCTTTGTCTTGTGCTAAGAAACTTGTTGGAGCGGCAAGGCGAATTTCGCGCCCCGTGCGGCAATGCCACACCTTGTTTCCCCTTTCAAAAGAGCCCGAACATATACGCAAAAAGGCGGTGCGATCTCTATGGCGAGGGTCCATATTTGCCTGAATTTTAAATACAAATGCACTGAATTTATCTTCTGTGGGAATAACCGTGCGAACATCGGATTCTCTTGGTGTTGGCGGCGGGGCAATGTCTGCGAATGTGTTTAAAAGCTGCCTCACTCCGAAGTTATTCACCGCGCTTCCAAAAAACACGGGGCACTGCTTGCCTGCCAAATATTCATCTTTGTTAAAAGGCTCCATTGCCTGCGTCACCATATCATAGCGATTTTTAAATTCTTTTATGTATTCCTCGCCGCACAGCGCTGTGAGTTTGAGGTCGTCTGCACTTTTCATTTGCAGAATTTCCTGTTTGCCTTCTTCTTTGTTGAATGTGTGAAAGGTGTTGTCTGCTATGGAATATATGCCTTTGAATAGTTTTCCGTAGCCTATGGGCAAGGTAAAAGGGCAGGCTTGGATTTGCAAAATTTTTTCAATTTCGTCTAAAAGCTCAAGAACATCGCGACCGTCCAAATCCATTTTGTTTATGAATGTTATTATAGGCGTGTGTCTCATTCTGCACACTTCCATTAGTTTTATGGTTTGCCTTTCCACGCCATTTACTGAATCTATCAAAACCAAAGCGGCATCTACAGCGGTTAATGCGCGGTAGGTATCTTCGCAAAAATCTTGATGCCCTGGGGT
>CAZIMU010000080.1:0-8437 GCA_964540355.1 uncultured Fibrobacteraceae bacterium
GGCTGCCCATAATATTTGGGCTAACATTTCTGAATCTGGTATCTTTGCGAAAAATCCTAGGTTCGTCTAAGCCTATTTCAACAAGGGCTTTATCGTTTGCCTTGGTGACAGAAACAATATGGCCTATTGCAAAGCCTCTTATGGCAACAACATCTCCGTTTTGCAAAGCACCCATTTCTGGAAACTGCACAAACACAACGTTTCTCGCTCTCCTTTCATTTTGCCATATAGAAAAGGCTAAGAATACAATAACCAACAATACCGCAGCTATTGTAATGCTTCCTATAAGCTTGTCGTTATTCATCCTTCCCTGGTAATTTTTTTCTCTTAACTAAAAATACCGCACCTACCATAGCAGAAAGCAAAATAAAACCTACAAGCTCAAATAAAATAAAATATCCTCCGGGGATATCCATAGAAACTCTGTAACTGGTATCAAAGAGGTGTTCGGAAATAGTAGCAACGCTTCCTGTCACTGCCCCTGGATTTTCTGATAAATTTGCACCGAAAACAGCAGAAAGCAAAAGCAATCCTCCGCACAAAACCGCAAAAACAGAATTCGCACCGAGCTTATCCATTCTCGGAAGCCTTGTTTCTCTTGCTCCATTAAGTACCATAATCACAAATACTATGAGCATCATAACCGCGCCTGCATAAACCAGAATTTGCAAAACGCCTAAAAAAGTGCTGTGAGCAAGAGTGTAAATACCCGCAAGTGAAAGCATATTTAGCACAAGAGCCATTGCGCCATTTATCGGATGCTTTGAAATCAAGAGCGCAAAAGCACTAACGAGGCACACGGCCGCAAACAGAAAAAAGAGAATTGTTGAAAACACATTAACCTGCCTTAGATAGTTTTTGCATATCTACTACGAATTTTTCACGCGAGTCGTGTACAAAAGAAGTTACCCCTGTATCCATTCTTATGGCATCTGCTGGGCAAGCCTCCACGCAAAGCCCGCAAAACACGCAAGCCAAATGATCTATTTCAAAGCGAACCGGTTTTTTTTCCACTTGCCCATTCGCAGATTCCCCTCCGTCCACCCTAATGCAACGTGCAGGACAAGCAGCCGCGCACATTCCGCAGGCAACGCAACGGGGCGTGCCATCTGCCCTTTTTAGCAAACGGTGCATTCCGCGATAGTTTTTGGGTATGGGTGTTTTTATGGTTGGGTACGGAATTGTTGGCAGGGTTTCGTATTTGAAAAGCCCACGCAAAAAATGCCGCAAAGTGGTGAATAAACCACGAATTGCTTCGGGAACATAGGATTGCACCCAGAGCGTTCTTTTAGGATGTTGAATTATACGAGGCATAAGGGTAATATAGGAAATTTATTTCTATTTTGCCTAAAACATACTTTAGTCACCATAATCAGCTATTTTAAACAGTTTTTAAATGATTCAACCCATTCTGCCGCTGGCTCGTCAATAGGTGCAATTTCTCTTCTGTGCTGACAAATGGATTCTCCAATTGCTGTGAGCCATTTCTCGCCAATTTTATCAGGTTTTAATCCATATTTCTTGATTTGAAAATCAACCCATTCGCCAAATTCCATAATGCGAACGTCCGTTTCGTATATTTGTTTCAACTCGTCAATTCGCTCTTTGATTTCTAGGCTTAAATTTGGATTTTTATCAGTTACAAAACCTGCAATCTTTACTTGTAGATGTAATTTCAATTTATCGTTTAATTCCTCAAGTTCATCTCGTAAATATGTTTTGCCATATTTTGCATCCCATGATTCAATAATATCCATATCGCCTTGTGTTAAAGTAAGTTCAATGTCACCAATATTTCCGTGCTTTTTGTTGGCTGAACGCATTTGCGAAAGAGGTTTTAGATATTCGTCAAAACATTTCTCTTCTTCCAATACTTGAAACAAAGCGTGCATCGCCACTTCAAGCATTCTTGCCTTGTAGTTTGATTTTTCAATGAAATCAATAACTATAAAATAACATTTTTTGAAATTTGGTTTATTTTTTAGGAATTTGTTTAATGTAGCTAATGTTTCTTTCGTTAATTCAATAAATGTTTCCGATTTATTATTCAAAAAAACTATCAGTTGTTTCAAGGCGTTTCCTGCGTCTAATTTTCCTGTTTCAACAGCATCGGTAATTTCTATCCATTTGTCCTTTGCGCCACGAATTGCCGCTTTGTAAAGTTTTGAATACGGATAATTTTCTGCTAAAGTTCTTGTCATCATAACTCCATCAGCATTCAATTTCAAAAGATTATATTTTCTCAAAATAGGTGTTATGTAATTTTTGTCAAGAGTTCGCATAGGAATTCCCTCTTTCCAAGAAAAATCCTTGCCAATGTTTGTGCTTCCTTTGTGCAAACGGATTGATTGTGTTGGAACTATTGCTTTTACTGTTAGTTGCAAAATGGTTAATCCTACAATAGCTCTACCTACTTCACTTGTAACAGAGTTTACCAATGACTCAATAACCTTAATGTATTCTTCCGTAATGCCATTGATTTTAATTTCAGAACTACGACATTCTTTAATGAAATTTTCAAGAAAACCTTTAGTCAAAAATTCTCTGATAGTAATCAGTCTTTGCTTCGCTTCTTCCGATGATTGTCCTTCATCGTATCTATATTCTATACCATCTTCATCTATTAAAACACTCCTGTCCGAATAAATGTGTAAAACGGATTCGCATTTTGCATTTTCTTCTTTAGCCATATTTGCCTTCTATAATGATTTTTTAAGTTGAACGCTTAGTGGAGTAAGAGTCGGAAATTTGTATGGGATTAAATATTCGTCTTTTGAAATTTCAGGGTTTGTATTGCTGTTTCTAATTTCAAATCCAATTTTTCGTAAATCAAAGAAATACTCAATTAATTTTTCCTTGCGAATATCATAATTTGTTGCAAACTGATTAATGTGTTTAATTTGGCCTATTGTCGGATCAATTAAAATTTGCTCTAAAAGTTTCCAAATGCTTTCTTTTGTTTCATCACTTGATTTAACAAAGTTATAGGAAATATCGTTTGTATATTGATAATAACCATTTAGTTGAATCAAATCTGCCTTTATATGGTTTTCGACTAATGTTTGCTCAAACACTTTCCACAAAATAGTGTAATCACTTAAAACATTACTGTGAGAAGTTAAATAAACTTCGTTAACTGAAAGAAATAGGGGGGATTTTTTAAGGCGTTTCAGTTCTATTCTGTAAACTTTTTTTGTTTTTTCTTTTCTATGAAGCTCAAAAAACCATCTCTTGGCAGCTGGATTAAAAGACACTTCCACTTCAGATGTTGGGTCGTTTTTAATTTTAAAATTTCCCGTTAATTCAACCTTATATTTTTTAGCTAAAATTTCCTTTTTAGGTTTTTCTTTATGTTCGTCTAACGCTAATTGTACTTTTTGAATATATTGTTCTGTTTTTTCGCTTTTTAGTTTTCTAAATGATAATTTTTCATATTCTTCCAAATAATTAAATTCAAAGGGCAACTCTACATTAAAGAATTGATTCAACACGCTTAAAGCCAAAAACCTTGCGAATTGTGGTGGAACTGAATTACCTATTTGCTTACTTGCAATAGCCCTATTTCCAAGTATCTTATAATCATCTGGGAATGTTTGAAGCCGTTTTAATTCTTCAATCGTAAAATGTCTATTCTCCCAGTGAAATGGACCTGTATATTGACCACCAGAAGCTTTTAATGTTCGTATTGGTTTTGCAGGTTCGGCTTTGTATAGAAAATCAGAAAACTTAGACCGCCAAGCAAAGATTGGATTTGGATGCCCCATTTTTTCTGTAAAGAAACTATAATTTAGTCCAGGCGGAATATCATTGAGCAAATGTCCAAAACGTCCATTGATTGACGGAAGTTTGTTAATTTCAGGATGAGGAACTTTTTGTATTGCTTCTTTGGCTGAATAATGCGGAAAATCATCTAAAGAATCAGTTCCGTGTGTCGGTTTGGGGAATTTGAAAACTTTATCTTTAGAACCAACAATAATAAGTCTTTCCCTATGCTGAGGGACGCCATAATCTGCAGCATCTAAAATGCGGTAAGAAACGTTATATCCGATTTCTTTAAAAGCACGGACTATTTTTTCTATAGACATTCCTTTTTCTGCCCCCAACAAGCCGTAAACATTTTCAAATAAAAATCCTTTTGGTTGTAATTTTTTGAGAACTCTAACATATTCTTTAAACAAATTTCCTCTATCATCTTTTGTTCCTGCTACACCCGCAGCTCTTCGCCCTGCGGCAGAAAATGACTGGCAAGGCGGACCACCAATGATAAAATCTATTTGTGCTGGAATAATAGGTTCATATTGTCTGATGTCTTTAGCTAAAATATTGGCTTTATTAAAATATTTTCCTGTAGATTGATTATGCAACATTGTTTGTACAAACTTTTCTTCAAGTTCAACAGATTCAACTAGGGTAAAACCAGTGTCGCAAAAACCTATGTCAAGCCCACCCGCACCTGAAAATAACGCAATAATATTGATGGGGCGTTCAAGATAGTTGCTTGCCCATTTTTTTATTATTTTTCCAAATTCATCAGGCGACAAAATTTTTTTATCAGAAATTTGCTCACAGATTTTTTGATAATTATTTTTGTTCAATTTTGTTTCAAAAAGGCATAATTGCTGCGTTTCAGTTGCCTCTATCGCAAGGTCTATTAACCTATTTGCTGTTTTATCTCCTAGAGCCATAGTCAAGAATAAATATAGAAAAGTATGGTGACTAAAGTATAGTAATTACTGATTAACTCAATGTTTGGGATAAGGGATATGGGATAAGGGACATGAATATGCAAAAAATCATGTCCCCTGTCCCTAGTCCCGTGTCCCTGAGTACTTAAATATGAGTTAATCAGCGTTTACTATATAATTCCCAAAATTTACTATATTCCTACCATGAGCAATACACCCATTAATGTTACCGTTAGGCACTTGGATGAGCCTGCGTCTAAATTCCAGACTGTTATTCAAAACGAGCTAGGCAAGCTGGAAGCCATTTTCCATAAAGTTACCGATTTTACTGTGGTGGTAGAAGGCATTTCAAAAATTGCAAATGGCATTGAGCTAAAACGCAAGGTTGAAATAACCGCCAGCGTAAAAGGACATTCGCCCTTTGCAGCTTCTGTCGAAGAAGAGAATTTTGGCAAGGCTTTGGATGTGGCTATTTCAAAAATAAAAGCACAACTCTCAAAACTGCACGAAAAAGCCAGCGACCACAAAGCTATTCCAACATCTGAAATAGCAAAATAAAATGCGTTGCGAGCATTTTAATGCCTCCTCCGGGCAGTTGAGCGCTCGCATTTACGGCGATGGCTTTGAACGGCTCTTGCACAGCGCATTAGAGCCGGAACAAGAAAGAAACTGGTTCAGGCCAAATTCTATTGATGGAATTATTTTTGCCTTTGGCACAGGCCTCGCTTATCATTTGGAATTTTTAAAAGATTTTCCAAAAAACGAAATTCCCCTGATAATCCTCTGCGATGCCTTTGCCGAAAACCTCAGCGTTGCAAAAGAAAAATTAGTGGGCCAAAACATTGCCCTGTTCAGCGATGACCTATCGCAATTTGCCAGCATATTCAAAAACAACAAAATAACAGTAATCCGCCACCCAGCTGCCGCTAGATATTGTGTTAGCCAAGCCGAGCCCACACTAAAAAGCATACTTGCTATGGCACAACCCGTCAGCTTCGCTGCCACCCCGCTAGAAGCGGAGATAAATACCATCGCTCTTCCCTTTGGCACTCATTTTTTGCAACAGGAAATATTAAACGCCACAAAAGAATTGCAAATCCCCTGCATAACTCTCCCGCAGCAGAGCAAAGATCCAGTTCAGCAAGAATCCCTGCTCATGGACTTGTTTCAAAAGAACACGCCCCGCCTTGTACTCAGCGTAAATGCAAAAGGCATAGATTCCGAGGGAATTTTGCTCTCCGTTTGCAATAGGTTTTCTGTGCCTGTGCATATTTGGTTTGTCGATGACCCACGCCCCATAGCTTGTTTGTTCAGCAAGGAGCAGTGCAAAAACATAGTGGCTTGGACTTGGGAAAAAGCCTATATCCCGTGGCTGTTAGAAAAAAACTTTGCAAAAGCGGAGTGGCTCCCCCTTGCCGGAGATACGCATTTATTTTACCCGCAAAACAAAAAGCCCATTCACAATTTGATGTTCACCGGTTCTGCCATAGCCGGCAATTTTTTAAACGATATTTGGAAACACGTTCAATATGACAAAGAAGAAGCCCTGCCCATAGCGAAAAATGCCGCAGAGCAAATTTTGTCGCGGGAAATTTTTGCGCAGCAAATTCCAGCAGATACCAAAGCCGAGGCGTGGTTTGCCAGTTATTGCATACATTTAGCCTCTGCCGAAAAGCGGCGTTTGTGTTTAGAACCTTTGCTCGCTTTGGGTTTAATTTTTGCCGGAGACCCAAGTGGCTGGAAAAACTTATTCGGCGGCAATATAAAAACCCTCCCCGACATAGATTACCGGAGCGGCTTATGCCCGCACTATTCAAACGGAAATATTCACATAAACATAACAAGCTGCCAAATGCCCTCCGCGGTCAATCAAAGAGTTTTTGATATTCCCCTTTGCGAGCGTTTTGTGATTAGCGATGACCAAAGCGATTTATTTGAGCTGTTCCCCAAAAACGCAATATGCGTAGCAAATTCCACAGAAGAGTATGCGGATTTGGCAAAATTTTATATGAAAGATTCGGCGACAAAACAAGAAATCATAAAAAACGCAAGGGAACATATTTTAAGGGAACACTTGTATTTGAATAGAATATCTGAAATAATTAAAAACTGTTTCACGTGAAACGTCACTTGAAATTTACGCAATCCAAGCGTTTGTTTCTAGTTTGTCTTTGACCCTCTGAATATGGGGTGCAGTTTTCGGCGAATTTGGTGTTGTATTTTCTGATTATGGAATCAGCTTTGTATTCTGTTTCTTTGCGGGTATTATTGTCGAGATTTTCAAATTCATCGGCAACATAAGAAGGTTCGCCCAAAAACCGCGTTTCGCCTGTTTTGGGTAAATCGGCACAGGATATAGCACCTATGGCAGTTGCTGTGGCAATAAGTCCTACTTTCTTTAATTCCATATAACAATAAATATAGTATTTTTTTTTGACATAATGTAATAATTACCGATAATTTCTATTTTTTTGTATGAAATTCACATTATTTCGCAATTTTTTTTCCATAAACCCAATAACCTGTTTCGTAGAGACACGATTTATCGTACCCAATTCCGCAATATGGCAACGCAATCAAATGCGCAAAAACACAATAACCCATTTCGTAGGTTTTCAAATATGCGGCGGTTGGCATTTTTTTGTTTCACGTGAAACAACGTTACAAATCCAACGTTTCAATGAAAATAAATTCTCCTTATATGTTAAATGATTAACTCAATGTTTGGGTATGGGACAAGGGATAAGGGATATGAAAATCATGTCCCCTGTCCCTAGTCCCATATCCCAGAGCATTTGAATATGAATTAATCAGTAATTACTATATTATATACAAATGAGGAGAAACATATATTGCTGAAATTTATATGCACTTTGCTTGTCACTATGGGAGGATGTATTATGTTATACAGCATAATCACGTTTTTAAAATCTCTTGTGAGCTTCAAAGTGCAAGCAAATGAGCAGAAATTATTCGCAGATTGGATCTACACCGTATGTATGATTCTCATGGTATTCTTTTTTGTATGCTACATAGCGGTTGATATCATTTTCCTTGTTTCAGATACGGTTACAATGACGAATTTGCTAATAGCATTTGTTTTTGTTTTCGGTGCGGTTTTCGTTTATACCATGATTATGATGCTCAAACGCATGTCAACCAGCATTTCCGAAAAAACCAACGAAATCATTAAAACTCTCGTAAACGCAATGGAAGCAAAGGACCAATACACGCAGGGGCACTCTATTCATGTCGCAAATGTCACCAAGCTCATATATGATTATCTGCCCGAACAGGCAAAAAATAAAATCAATAAAGTGAGATTGATGGATGCAGCCATTTTGCACGATATTGGGAAAATCGGAATCCCAGATAATGTTCTCAATAAACCAGGCAAACTTACACCAGAAGAGCGGCTTATGATAGAACAGCACCCGAAGTTGGGGAAAAAAATCCTTGAACCTACAAGCTACCAGTTTATTGGAGAGATTGTTCTCTGCCACCACGAACGCATTGACGGAAAGGGCTATTTCAAAATACCGCCGGATAAAATACCGCTGGAATCCAGAATTATCGCCGTTGCAGATACATTCTCAGCACTTTGCACCGACCGCATTTACAGACCCAAGAAAAGCTACGAAGAAGCCGTGGAAATTATCAAAGATGCAGCTGGAACACAGCTAGACGAAGAAATAGTCAAGGTTTTCTGTACTATCCCGAAAGAGGAATTTGAAAATATTGTATCGTAAGTA
>CAZIMU010000081.1:0-8354 GCA_964540355.1 uncultured Fibrobacteraceae bacterium
GCGATTTTATCAGCCGTTTTTTGATGTTGTTTTCAAAGGGTTGCAAAGTTCGCATCACAAAAGAATTTTCCAGCAAATCTATATATCTGCGGATTGTTGGGTGTGTTAAGCCAAGGGATTCTGCAAGTTTTGATGAATTTAGCACCTGAGCTTGATTGTGCGCGAACATTGTTAAAAAACGCCTTATTTGAATTGCAGGAATATTTATTCCAAAATTTTGCAAATCCCTTTCAATATAGGTTCTCAAAAATTGTTCAAGCCATATAGAGGCAGCTTTATTGTCTCTTGCAAGATAGCTATTTGGAAAGCCCCCTCTGAGCCATAACTTATTTTGTTTGTCTTCGTTGTCTTCGCTAAGTATTTCGCTTTTTGTGAATGGCGAAAGTTCAATAAAGCCTACTCTTCCGGCAAGAGATTCAGACGTTTTCTGAACAAGGTCTCTAGAAGCGGAACCGAGCAAAATAAATCTTTCGGGTTTTCGGTGGCTGTCTATTGCAGAGCGTAGCACAGAAAACAAATGCGGTGCTAGTTGAATTTCGTCTATGCAAACAGTTTTGTCGGCATTGTTTTCAAAAAAGAATTCCGGTTCCTGCAATTTTCTCAAATCACCAGAGCTTTGCAAATCCAGATAGACAAAATTTTTAGATTTTTGAACAAATTGCTTTATCATAGTGGATTTTCCGCATTGCCTTGGTCCTAGAACAGCAACGGCAGGGAAAATTCTCAAATATTCACGCAATTTTGCCTCTGCGAGTCTTTTTACATATCTTTGCATATTGAAAACCTCATTTACAATTTACAAAAATAGAAAATTATTTTTACCACACCTGCCTAAAAAAATATACATTAATACTATCCTTTCAAGGTAACCTTGTGAAATTCAAGGACAGTCCCGCTACCGTGATTGTTTCGTACGGCAGACCTATGTGTCTGCCCTACGAAACAAAAGCCGGAAAACTTGCTAGGTGCAGTGTATCATAAGATGCTCTGCCACAGCGTTCCGAGGTAGAACTATGACCAAGAGAATTCTTTTGGCTGCACGTAGGTGCTCCATTCACATGCTCCCAGCCCTTATAGCTTTAATGCTATTCGCGTGCTCAAACGACAGCTCAGACTCAATCAACTCAGACTTAGGCAAAAGCTCCAGCAGCGCAGCCTCCATAGCCATACAGAAAGAAAAGATATATGGCGTTGCGCAAAAAGGACCTTTTCAAGGCGCAACAGTCACAATATATGAGCTTGACAAAAACATGAAGAAAACAAAATCCCACTCTGGAAAAACCGACAGCAAAGGTTATTATGAGATAGAGATAAAAAGCGGCAAGCTGGCTTCGCCTTATGTAGCCATTGAAGTTTATGGATACTATGCCAACGAGGTGAGCGGCAAGCCGTCAACCGAGCTTATGACCCTTAAAGCGGTGGCGGATGTGTCTGATAAAGACAACGTAAATATAAACGTTTTGACGCATTTGGAAGCAGACAAGGTTATTGAGCTTGCCAAAGAAGGCAAATCTTTTGGCGATGCAAAGAAACAGGCGCAGAAAGAGGTGCTGACTGCTCTTGGCGTGAAAGAGAACGTGACGAGGAACAGCGAGGATATGGCTCTTTTCGGCGGCAATTCAAACGACAATGTGCTGCTAATTGCTTCCGTTTCATTGCAGGGAAACAGGACAACGGAAGAGGTTTCCAGCTTGCTTGCCGAGTTGGAGAGCGGTTCTGCCAAGTTTGATGTTGAGAAAGGTTTGAAAGACGTGAATAATTTGAGCAATGTTAGGAATAACATACTGAGCTTGGAGCCTTCTGCCAAATTGCCCGATATATTTCCTGCCGCTGCCGGACCGAACACTTCCAATGGTTCTGGCAGTGGGTCGGGCAGCGGTTCTAACAAGGGTTCTGGTAGTGTTTCCAGCGGCGGTTCCGGTGGCGGTGGCATAACGCCATCTACGCCGCCTAGCACCGCTGATACATCAAAATGCGGCAATTGGAACTATAATCCTGCTACGCATGTATGCAAAGACGGTGTAGTGAAAGAGCCAATATGCGGCACGGTGAAATACGACCCCGCAACGCAATTCTGCACAAGGTCTGAGAGCAATCCCCAAATTGTGAAAAAATGCGGTGGAAAAGGTTATGATACCAGAACAAGATACTGCGATGGCGATGAAATAAAAGAAATAGTAATCAACTTATGTGATGGCTTTAAAAACGGAACAACAAGAGAGCATTTTGGAAAAAACAAAGCTCAATTCTGCGACCCAAGAGACGGAAACAAATATGTTTATGTGAATATAGGCAACCAAACTTGGATGGCGGAGAATTTGAGATATTCTGCGGAAGGCAGCAAATGTGGCAATTACGATGACAATTCCCTAAGTGATGCGAATACCTCGACTTGCGATACCTACGGCAGAATTTACAACTGGTCAACTGCGATGAACGGCTCTACCTCTTCCGCAGAAAACCCAAGCGGCGTTCAGGGCGTATGCCCAGCAGGTTGGCATCTCCCAAGCGATGCGGAGTGGACAACGCTTACAAATTCTGTCGGCGGCGCAACAATAGCAGGGGACAAGCTGAAAACTACAAAAGGTTGGAACAGCAATGGCAATGGCACGGATGATTACGGTTTTTCGGCTCTGCCTGGAGGCCGCTATTACAGTGGCATCTTCGGCGGTGTTGGCTTCTACGGCGATTGGTGGTCTGCTACGCAGTACGATGCTTCCAAAGCATATTCCCGTGATATGTTCTACGGCGGCGATGTAGCCAGTGTCGAATACCTTAAGACCGAATTATATTCAGTGCGTTGCGTCAAGGACTCAAGCTCTGGCTATGCTCCAATAGTAGTTTCGAATTTTAAATTCAGCGATATAAAATACTGGGTTGGCTCAGGCTCAGACAGCGCAATGCTGATTATCCAATGGAACGATGGAAAAACCCCCGGAGCTTTGGCGTATGGTTACAGATGGGAAAAGGGGCAGGAAAAAACGGGAAATGATATGATTATTGATATTGCGAAAGCTGACAAAAGGCTCTTTTATCTAAAGTTTTCTGATGCCATTGGCAGGAGTGTCATTGGTGGGATTGGTTTCAGTGCCAGCGGCGAGGCTAAAATAGGAATAGATGGTGTCTCTTGCAAATCGCCCGTTAACGGTTCAGTAGAAACGTCTAGTTATAACTTTGATTCTTGGAAGATATGCGATGGTGCTGATGCACGTTGGTTTGCTGGCTGGTCTAATGGGTATTGGAGCTACTGGACTTCGGATAATACTTACGTTTTGAACTATTCAGATGTGGAAGTGTCTTCAAGAGTTTTGAAAAATAAGAGCATAGATGCTTGGAACGCCGCTCCTGATATGAAAAACCATCCCCTTTCGACTACCATCACTCCTGTAAGCATCCCAAGTTCAAGTTCTGTTGAACCCAGCAGCAGTTCCGTTGAGCCAAGTTCAAGTTCTGTTGAACCCAGCAGTAGTTCCGTTGAGCCAAGTTCAAGCTCTGTTGAACCCAGCAGTAGTTCCAGCGAGCCTGAGCCAACCACAACCTGCAATGGAGTTGAATACGACGACAATACTCATGTGTGCGATACACGCGATAACAAATTATATAAATACGTTACAATAGGCACACAAACTTGGATGGCAGAGAATCTCAACTTTGATGTGGAAGGCAGCAAATGCTACGCAGAAGGCGTTAGCGGTGTTTCCGCAGATAGTATTGCTAAAAATTGTACGAATTACGGCAAGCTTTACAACTGGGCAACGGCGATGAACAGCTCTGCTAGCTCTTCCGCAAATCCCAGCGGCATTCAGGGCATATGTCCGTCTGGTTGGCATTTGCCCAGTACTAATGAGTGGGAAGTACTGACGACATTCGTCGGCGATGGTCCAGGAGGAAAGTTGAAAGCGAACTCTTCTCTGTGGAGCTCAGGTACAATGACGGACAATTACGGTTTTGCGGGACTGCCGGGCGGCTTCGGCAATGCAGATGGCAGTTTCAACCAAGTCAGAAACTACGCCTACTTTTGGAGTGCTACGGAGACCGAAGCCACCAGAGCCACCGAACAGACATTGCGCAACAGCAACACGGCTGCCGCAAGAGATGCCGTCCTGAAGGAAACGTTGCGTAGTGTTCGTTGCGTAAAGAATTAGATAACGAAAAATTAACAACCCGCCGCCCTCTGCCTTTGGCAGGGGGCGGATTTTTTGTATATTTAAACTATGATAAAAAATGCAGCTAAGACTGTAAGTAGGAACCGTTCAAGCAATGGCGTGTATGTGGAGTTTTCCAAAGTGGAAATACCCTTGAACGTTAAAAAAGCTCTTTTTGACGAATACGATAAAATCCGCCCCAAAAATGTTGATATTCCCGATGAGGAAATTCAAAAAATGGTAAATGAGGTTAGATACAAGAATAAACACGGTAAAATAAGATAGTGAAAATAATTATTGATACTAACTTATGGATTTCTTATCTTATTAGCGAAAAGTTAAGCGGATTGAAAGATTTATGCTTTGATGAAAACGTTTCTGTGTTTTATTGCGATGACCTTATTGAGGAATTCGTTAGAACAAGCAATAAACCCAAAATAAGAAAACTCAATATAGATGATGAAAAAATTTCTTTTGTTTTGAATCTTATTAGAGTAGCCTGCATTAAAGCCACACTTAGAAGCACGGATGGATATATAGTAAGAGACCCAAAAGATGCTTATTTGCTAGCATTGGCAGATGCTGCAAATGTAAATTTCCTGCTCACCGGAGACAGTGACCTCTTGGTTTTGGAAAAGCATAATATAACGCGGATTGTTTCATATTCGGATTTTATGAAATTGCATTACAAATAACCATTGCCAAGGGGCGGCTTTCGCAGGCTATATTGAGGCGGTAAAAAAATCTACCACATCTGTCAAAAAATATATATATTATATATATCCTTTCAAGGCAACCTTGTGAAAATCAAGGGCAGTCCCGCTACCGTGATTGTTTCGTACGGGCAGACCTATGTGTCTGCCCTACGAAACAAAAGCCGGAAAACTTGTAAGGTGCAGTGTATCATAAGATGCTCTGCCACAGCGTTCCGAGGTAGAACTATGAATAAGAGAATCATACTCTTTGGCCTTATCGCCTTAATGCTATTTGCGTGTTCAGGCGACAACTCAGATCCAATGGACTCAGGTTTAGTTTCAAGCTCCAGTTCAAAAAAATCTTCGTCAAGCAATTTAACCGCTACACAGTCAAACACTTCCAGTGATGGCGGATATTCTAGTTCGTCTATTGCCGTTGCTTCTTCCTCCGCGCGGAGTAGCAGTTCAGTTGTTCAAGGAGACAAATGCGGGAATAGCTCAATAAACTATGAAAAGCAATTTTGTTATAATGACAAGGTTTATTCTCTATGCGGTGGTAGCTCGTATGACCCTGCTTATGAAAAATGCCAGAGCGGTGCTATAGTTGCTCTGAATCCTAGTTCCTCATCCTATTCATCGTCAAGTTCCAAAGAAACTAAATGTGGCAAAAATCCTCAATCTTATGACCCGAATGTGTATGAATGCAAGCCGGAGATAAATTCAAATGGGGTATATTTGAAACAAAAACCAAAAGATTTACAAGGCAATGAATACGAAGCAGTTTTAATAGGCACCCAAATATGGATGGCGGCAAATTTGAATTACGATGACGGCGATGGTAGCGTAGGCAGGTGTTTTGAAGACAATCCTGCTAACTGCGGAAAATTTGGAAGGATGTATATTCTTGACGAAGTTGAGTGTCCCACAGGCTATCGTTTGCCAAGTAGTGAGGATTTGGCTAAACTTTTAAAATATGTTGACCCTAGTTATAAAGAAGGCAGCGAAGGGACTGGATTTGGGAATAACTCTGCCGGACCAAAACTAAAGGCAAAAAGCGAATGGCCATCTGATTATGAAGGGAAAGACGGTAATGGCACAGACGACTACGGCTTTAACGCCTTGCCCGGCGGTTATTGCGGTGCAGGATGTAGCGTTCACGAAGAAACCGGCGAACCAACTTGGTCTATGCTCTATCCCCCTGTGACAGGCAGTGCGGCTACTCCCAGCAGCCGTGCAAACACTTCTAGTTTTTGGTGGACTACCTCAAAAGGGACACCCGTGGCACTCGCTATCACTTGGCGAATATCATCTGGCGTTGTGGTTGACGATGCCTTTCAAAGCTACGATACAAGCCGCTTCTATGCACGTTGCTTAAAGGATAAATAATGATTAGGCTCTTTTCATTTGCCCTTATCGCTTTAACGCTTTATGCTTGTTCCGATGGTGAAAGTGCAAGCACTTGCACAGGTATGGAAGGCAATTCCCTTTTGTTCAGCTTCACCAGCGATTATGCAACAGGCGAGCTTCGCTGGATGTCCCCAGATTCCACAACATATTTGCCAGGTGCTTTGAGTTTTGGACAAGACACTTATGTAACTGCCGCAGGCGAAAACCTCTTTATTCTCAGCAGATACCCAGGCATTTTGAGTTGCGTTAAAGCGAGAGATATTTACAATGAAAAAGCGATAAAGCAAAAAAGGCTAGATGGCGAGAACCCTTATGAAGTGGTTGTTATAGGCAACAAAGGTTATATGGTGCTATGGGACACGCATTATATACAGGTTTTTGACCCTAGT
This sequence comes from uncultured Fibrobacteraceae bacterium, assembly GCA_964540355.1. Taxonomy (GTDB): domain Bacteria; phylum Fibrobacterota; class Fibrobacteria; order Fibrobacterales; family Fibrobacteraceae; genus Fibrimonas. The sequence continues at coordinate 6,637 of CAZIMU010000081.1, forward strand.
TCGTGTACCCCAACAGATAAAATACCCCTACCGAACTTGCCACCTCTGCAAGAAGGGAATACTGCCATATCTTCTAGAAATCCGGCATCAATCAAAGCAAGCGGAGATACATTGCTAATCACCATGCAAAGGCTGGAATGGGATAGCCTAGGTATGAGTCCAAAAACGCCCAATGGTCTTTTAGTTCGCATAAATGCAACCACAAAAAAAACTATAGACACGATATCGCTTAAACTCTACAATCCGCATAAAATTGTTTTGAGCAGAGGCAAACTCTATATTTCCCAAAACGGTCTCTACGACCCGAATATGGAAATAATTATTGACGGTGCTGGGCTTGAGGTTGTGGATTTGGCAACGGGAACCACGGAAGTTCTTGTTAAGGGTTCAGAACTTGGCGGCGGAGTTCAAAGCATTGCCATTGACGAGAAAGAGCAAATTTTGTATATGCTTGTTTATAGGCAGTGGAGAGATGCCCCTATTATCCCCTTTGATTTATTTGCCAAAAAAGCAGGCAACCCTTTGCCGAATGTGATAGACGGCTTTGGCGGCTTGATTTTTGACGATGTAGCGAGAAAACTTTTCATAGGGGAAAGGGATTTAAATGAATTCGGTCTTAAAGTCTATGACCCAGCAACCAAAACAACCACTCCGATTATAGATAATCAGAAATACCCCCTACCCCCCTATTCGCAGGCTATAGCTAGGTGGTAATCGCAAAACTAACGCTATATGTAGTGGCTAGGTAAAAAATTTTTCTATATTCAAGCTACCCTCTCAAGGTAACTATGAAATGGTTCATCTCAAAGAATGTCCCTCTTGCAAAAGCAAGAATTTGGATTATTTAACTCGCATAATAGGCTATATGAAGCGTGTGAGCAATTTTTCACAAGACAGACAAGAGGAGGCATCTAGGCGGCATTTTTCTATATTGTAACTTGATTTTATGATAAGTAAGATAATCCTCGAGTGGGACGAAGAAAAACGCAAACATAATATTGCGGAACGAGGAATAGACTTTGCTGACGCAGCCGATGTTCTGACTGATCCGAATATGAGATTGTATTTGGATGACCGTGCGTACTACGGTGAAGACAGATTTAATGCTTATGGCTTATCTAAAGGTCGTAAAATACGTATTTGTTTCACTTTACGTGACGGCAAATATCGGGTGATAACAATGTTCAAGGTTCATGATAAAGAATGGAGCAAATATTATGAGCAAAATAACTAAAATGACTGCGCAAGAAGCTCGCAGTTATGTAAAAAAGAATAACGCCAAGCTACAGGCTGCTTATAATCAAGCTCCTGTGATTAACGATGGCGAACCTGGAAAATACATAGGGCGTGGTATTACCGCTTTAAAAGAACATATAAGCAAAAAAAGTCAGACGAAGATAGATAGCAAGAAAATTACAGTTTCTATTCGCTTGCCTGTGTCTGCGATAAAATCTCTTCGCTCTACTGGGCGTGGGTGGCAGTCTCGCGCAAGTGACTATTTAATCAAAGGAATAAGCAGCGGCGTATTTGTGAAATAAAAATTTACCGCACTTTACAAAAAAAAATATATATTAATACTATCCTTTCAAGGTAACCTTGTGAAATTCAAGGGCAGTCCCGCTACTGTAATTGTCGGGGCAGACCTATGTGTCTGCCCCGACAAAAGCCAGAAAACTTGCTAGGGGGCAAAACTCCATAAGGCGTTTTGCAACAATGTT
>CAZIMU010000082.1:0-8190 GCA_964540355.1 uncultured Fibrobacteraceae bacterium
ATTTTGAAGGCAAAACCATAACCATAGAAGGCGATGAATTTGAGCATTTAACCCTTGCCTATGCCTGCACCGTTCACAAAAGCCAGGGAAGTGAATATAAATCCGTGGCGGTTGTGCTGGACTACACCCACTCCATTATGCTGCAAAGAAATTTGCTCTACACAGCCGTCACCAGGGCAAAGGAAAATATATGGATTTTGGCGAGCCAGGGTTCTTTGGAAACCGCGGTTCGCAACAACAGAGAGCGGCACAGATGGACCGCACTCGCGGAGTTTGTATAATTTCTACATTTACTCTCTTATGGGATTTAAATGTGGAATAGTAGGTCTGCCGAATGTGGGCAAAAGCACTATATTTAACGCGATAACAAATGCGGGCGCAGAGAGCGCGAATTACCCCTTTTGCACCATAAACCCAAATGTGGGAATGGTGAGCGTGCCAGATAAACGCTTAGATACCCTTGTTAAGGCATACAACCCGCGCAGTATTGTTCCTGCGGTAACTCAGTTTGTGGATATTGCTGGGCTTGTTAAGGGAGCTTCGCAGGGCGAGGGACTAGGCAACCAATTTTTAACGCACATAAGGGAATGTGAAGCCATTATGGAGGTGGTTCGTTGCTTTGATGACGAAAACATTATACACGTGCACGAGGTGGTGAACCCGCTCAGAGATGTTGAGATTATAGAAACCGAGCTTATATTGAAAGATTTGGAAAGCGTGGAAAAACGCCTCTCTCAAGAAACCAAGAACGCAAGAATTGGAACAGCAAAGGCAAAAGAAAAACTGGCCGCTTGCGAAGCTCTTGCAAAACATTTGGGCACAGGAAAACCTGCAAGAGAAATAGAAAAAAACGAAGCAACCGAAGAACTCATCTTTGAACTTGCACTCTTAACTGCAAAACCAATTTTTTATTGCGCAAATGTTGGCGAAAGCGATGTTATAAAAGGCAATGCCTACACCGAGCAGCTAAAAAAATATGCCGCCGAGCGCAAACAAGATATGGTTATTATCTGCGGAAAAATTGAAGAAGAACTTGCAGAAATGGAACCACAAGAAAAAGCAGAATTTCTAAAAGAACTCGGAATGGCAGAAAGCGGATTAGATCAGGTTGTTAAAAAGGGTTATGGTATTCTCGGACTGCGTACCTTTTTCACAGCGGGAGAAAAAGAAGTTCGTGCTTGGACATTTCACAAGGGTTGGAAAGCCCCAGCTTGCGCTGGTGTTATACACACAGATTTTGAAAAAGGTTTTATAAGAGCAGAAACTCTCTCGTACGCGGATTTTGAAAAATACGGTTCATTGAACGCCGCCAAAGATGCAGGGCATTTGCGAACCGAAGGCAAAGATTATGAAGTTCAAGATGGTGATATTATGCTGTTCCTGTTTAATTCTTAGGATAAAAAATGAGTTTTGCAAAGAAATATAAAAATAGAGATAACTCCGGCGGCATAGACATCGCTCCTATGCTGGATATGGTTTTTATTCTGCTGATATTTTTTGTTGTGACAAGCTCTTTTGTTAGAGAAACTGGAGTGGACGTTAATAAACCCAAAGCGAGTTCTGCCGAGGAACTTGCAAGGGAAAGCATTTTGATTGGACTTAGCCGCGAAGGTACAATACACATAAACGAAAGCCAAGTTGACTTAAGAACACTAAAAACTATTTTGCAGCAAATGGTTGCAGAAAAACCCGAACGTGCCGCAATAATTGTAGCAGACAGGGAAGCACCCGGTGGGAAAATTGTCGATATTTTGGATCAGTGCAATTTAGCAAGGGTGAAAAAAGTATCCATAGCGGCAAGTAAAGAGAGCGATTAATGCTTCTCTCCCTTTCACAATCTAGTTTTAGAAATTTAAAAGAATTCTCTTTGGAATTCAATGGCGGAATAACCGTTATTAGCGGAAAAAACGGCTGCGGTAAAACAAATTTGCTAGAAGCAATCCACATTATTTGCCAGGGATTTTCTTTTAGAACAAAAACTTTGCAAGAAGCTATAAATTGGAATTCTAGCGAGTTTATTTTAAGGGCAAAAACCACAGATTGCGAGGCTGCAATTCAAGTGGAAAATTCTGGGACAAGAGGAAAATTAAACGGAAAGGAATTTCGCAGGGCAGGTGCTTTGTTCGGTTCTGCTCCACTTGTTTTGATTTCTCCCGAAGATATGCTGCTGGCAAGGGGTGCCCCAGAAGCGAGGCGAAATTTTATAGATGAGCTTTTATGTTTTTACAAAAAGAGCAATTTAGATTTATTGCGCAGATACCGAAGAGTTTTGCAGCAGAGAAATCGCTGGCTAAGGGATAATTTAGAAGGTTCTGCTGTGGGTGGAGAGTATCTGTTTGAGGCTTTAACGGAACAGCTCGCTTCCCTTGCCGTTTTGGTTTGGGAAGAGAGAGGATTTTTGTGCAAAATATTGGAACCTTATGTAAATAATTTTTACCAGATTTTATCTGACAATGCAGAAGAGATAAAGTTTTCTTACACAAGAGCTATGGACAAAGAAAATTTTTTAAAAAATCTGAACGAAAAATCTAGTGCGGAAAAAGCAGCTGGAATTACGCTCATCGGTCCACATAGAGACGATATTGAACTTTTGATGCAGGGACATTCCATGCGAGATTTTGGCTCTCAGGGGCAGTGCCGCTCCATAGCTCTCTCAATGAAATTCGCAAGTGCCGAGATAATAGAAAATTATTCTGGAACAAAGCCCATTTTGCTTTTAGACGATGTTTTTGCCGAACTTGACCGCACAAGAAGAGAAGCCCTCGCAAAAATTGTAAGGCAAAAGAACAGCCAAACCTTCGCCGCCACCCCCAGCTTGGAAGATTTACCCTTCAAAGGAGATTTCTATTTGGATATTTTTTCTATATTACCACTATGAGTTCAAATTCTCGCAGACACGATAAAAATATTCTTTGCATGATTATGGCGGGTGGTCAAGGTAGCAGACTTTCGCCCTTAACGCGCGACCGAGCAAAACCGGCTGTGCATTTTGGCGGTATTTACCGAATAATAGACTTTGTTCTCAACAATTTCATAAATAGCGGTGTGTTCAAAATCAAAATTCTAACGCAGTTCAAATCAGATTCACTCAACAAACACGTATCTGCGGCTTGGAGCCTTAACCCAAGCACAGGGCAATATGTGGACTTGGTTCCCGCGCAAATGCGCACTGGAAACGAATGGTACAAAGGCACAAGCGATGCCATTTTCCAAAACATAAATTTAATAACAGATGAACGCCCAGACTTGGTAGCCATATTTGGCGGAGACCACATATACAAAATGGATGTCAATCAAATGGTGGATTTTCATATAGGCCATCAAGCTCAGTTGACCATAGCCGCAATTCCAGTTCCAGTAAAAGATGCACACGAATTTGGAATTATAGAAGTAAACGAAAAAGGCCGTATGATGGGTTTTGAAGAAAAACCAAAGCAAAATCCAAAGCAAATACCTAACCGCCCAGGATGGTGCTTGGCAAGCATGGGCAACTATCTTTTTACGAGTAAATTTTTAGTGCGCCAGCTTTTGGAAATTCACCAGAACAATCCAAAAGCCACAGATTTTGGGCATAACATTCTGCCTTATCTATATCCAGAACATCCCGTTTATGTTTACGATTTCACAACCAATTTAGTGAAAGGCGAGCTGCCAAAAACAAAAGGCTATTGGAAAGATGTTGGAACCTTAGATGCCTTTTACGAAGCGAATATGGATATATGCGCACAAGAACCCATATTTGACCTTTACAACGAAGCCTGGCCCATTCGCACTTACAACTGGAATATGCCACCCGCAAAATTTTCTTCCAATAACGAAAACAACCAAGGCATTGCAGTGAACTCGGTTATTTCTGCGGGCTGCATTATAAATGGCGGCAAAGTTACAAATTCTGTTTTAAGCCCAAGTGTCACAGTTCAAAAAGATGCTGTGGTAGAAGATTCCATACTTTTCCCAGGCGTTACAATAGCACCTGGTGCAAAAATTCGCAAAGCAATCATTGAAAAAAATCTGCACATTCCAGCAGGTTTTGAAATAGGCTATGATTTAGACCGAGATGGATCTATGTTCCATTTAACTGAGTCTGGTGTTGTTGTGCTGGCTAAGGATACTGTTATAAAAGGAAATTAAGGAGTTGCCTTGGGATTTATCGAAAAATCTGGTGATGCTGTTTATGCGTTGTATTATGAGCTTAGGCAAATAATTTATCTTTTGAGTGAATCTGTATATTGGAGTACGCTTGGGCGTTTTGATAAAATGCGCCTCCCTTTCAAAGGTGCGCTTTCGCTTCAAATGATAAGGCTTGGAAGCACGGCAACCACTATAGTTTTTCTTTTGACTTTTTTAGTTGGCATAACTCTTTCATTTCAGTCTGCGGTTCAGTTAGAAACTTTGGGTGCTGGTGTTTATTTGGTTAGGGGTGTGGCGGTGACTATGTTCATGGAAATTGGTCCCCTTATAACCGCAATAATTTTGGCTGGGCGTTCTGGCTCTTCAATAACAGCAGAAATTGCCTCTATGGTTGTTCAAGAAGAAGTAAAGGCTCTAAAGGTTATGGGTATTCACCCTGTTCAATATCTTGTGCTGCCTCGTTTCCAAGCTATGAGCATAGCAACTCCCCTGCTAACTATGCTTGCCGATATTGCAGGTTGCTTTGCGGGTTATTTAATTGCCACTCTCTATATTGGGCTTCCAACTTCGCTATTTTTCTCTGAGCTTAGAGAGGCACTTTCAATAATTATTTTAGCCAAATCCCTTTTCAAAGGTTTGATTTTCGGTTGGCTTATATCTTTAATTGCCGTTTCAAAAGGGCTTTCTGTGCGCGGAGGTGCAGATGCGGTTGGAGTTGCGACAACCAAATGCGTTGTATTCTCCATAACCGCGATAATTTTAGCAGATGCTGTGTTCTCATTTATATTCTATTGATTTTTTTCTACATTAACTCCCAAATGCCAAACTCAACGCCACCAGGACTAGTATCAAAATACCCGCAGTTTGCAAAAGTTGCTATGTGGGTTCTTTTGGTTTTGCTCATTTTTTGGTTGCGTTCATTCTTTTTGCTGATATTCCTCACATTCGTATTTTCTTTTGTGCAATATAGCTTGGGTGAAAAATTAAAGCATAGAATAAGAAACCGCCGGCTCAGAACCTGCTTAATAGGCATATCCATGTTGCTTTTGATAAGCGGAACCATTTACTTTTTAGCAACAGAAGTTAAACTACAAACCAAATCTTTTATATACAATTTCGATAGCTACATAGTTGCATTAGACAGTCAAATAAACAACCTAGCAGAATCTTTCCCTGTTTTTGGTCAAATGCTCTCCGATATTGAAAACTACGGGAATTTGGAAAATTCCCGAACAAAATCCCCAACCCTTTTGATTTTGCAGCAAAGTTTTGATTTGCCCTCTGTGGAAAATTCTGGAAATATCAAAAAAAATCTGTCTGCTGTGCTGTTATATTCTGGAAAGCTGATAGGTATAGCTAGTTCCTTTTTATTATCCATGCTATTCTCATTCCTCATAATTTTAGACTACCCGCGATTGACCCGCATGTTCGGAAGGCTTGAACGCTCACGCATAGCATTTGTTTTTCACGAAATTAAACCCAGCATAACTCAATTTTCGGCGATACTTGGAAGGGCTTTGGAAGCTCAATTTTTTATAGCCGTGGTAAACGGGCTTTTAACTGGAATTGGACTTTGGCTGCTGGGTATTGGTAAATTCTCGGCATTTTTAATTTCAACGGTGTTTTTGTGCAGCTTTGTGCCCATTGCGGGGGTATTTATATCCTCTGTTCCAATATGCATGGTGGCTTTGCAGCACAACGGGCCATTTTTAATGCTTATGGCAATAGGTCTCATAGCTATAATACACGGCATAGAAGCCTATATCTTAAATCCACGCATTTATGGTTCTCACATGCACATGAATCCGGTTATTATTTTGGGTATTTTAACCGTATTTGGCAAATTATTCGGTGTGTGGGGGCTAATTTTAGGTGTTCCGCTGTGCAGCTGGTTTTTCAAAGTTGTTTGCCTTCAAGAAGATATAACTCATAATCATAACGAATAAAACATAAAAATGAATTATGCAACTATTTGTTGCATTTTTCGGTTTTTTTAGATTTTTTTCACTTTTTAGGATTTTTTTTGCCCTGAATTACGTCTAACATTTTAGGAATAAAATGTGAGGTTTTATGAAAAGGGCATATTTTTGCATAGACGGCTTTTCTTTTAAGCGCATAAGCGACTTTTACAGGTATGAGCACAGGGTACACTCCAGGATTAACATAGCCGCAATAGAAACCTATTTGCGCTTTGAAATAACTCGGAGGTTAGATTGGAATTGCAGCACAGAAGCGCTGGATATAGAAAAGCACTTTTACCACACTGGCGAAAGTTCGCAAAGAGCTTTTGAAAAAAAACTAACTGACTGCGGTTATAATGTCCATTATTCTGGGAGAGCAAATGTTTTGGAACCAAAACCAAACAAAAACATATTCACAGACTGGATAATAGCAAGATCACTTAGAAAATACGATATTTTCATATTGCTCACAACTCAGGGGCAATATACAAACATTTTCAAGCAAGCCAAGAAGTGCAAAATCCAAAGCCTGCTTATAGGCTGGGATTCCCCCTGCAAGAATTCTACGGGCAGAGACAGCCACTGGAAAACCGATAAAAAATTAATAGGCTATGCAAGCATTTACTGCCCTATGGAAAAAACGCTTAATCAGAACGAAAGTATTTTTGCAGAGGTTATGTTTGAGAAATTTTGCCCCAGCTATCCTTCAAATTTACTATACGGTTAAACACAGGCTTTTGCGGAGCGGAGTCTTTGTAATCAACGCAAAAATAACCGTGCCTAACAAATTGAAACCTATCAAAAGGCTTTGCTCTAGAAAGCAATGGCTCTGCCTTGGCGCATTTAATAACCGTCATGGAATTTTTATCCACATAGTCCATATAGTTTTTGCCTTCTGGAATAGCACCTGGGTTTTCCAAAGTGAAAAGATTTTCAAACAACCTAACCTCAATATCAACTGCAGACACGCAATTAACCCAGTGCAGGGTTCCTTTTACCTTGCGGGCATCCGCAGTTTCGCCTCCCCTGCTCTCAGGGTCGTATTTGCAATGCAATTCAGTCACTTTTCCGCTAGAATCTTTAATCACCTGCTCGCAGCGAATATAATACGCACCTTTCAAGCGAACTTCTGAACCCGGAGAAAGCCTAAAATATTTTTTTGGTGGATTTTCCATAAAATCTTCACGTTCTATGTAAATTTCCTTGCCAAATACTATTTTCCTCGCACCCATTTCCAAATTTTCAGGATTGTTTTCCGCCTCAAAAATTTCTTCCCTGCCATCTTCCCAATTTGTTATAACGACTTTCAAAGGGTCTAGAATAACCATAGCCCTTTGCGCATTTCTGTTGAGTTCTTCCCTTATGCAAAAATAGAGAAGCTGAATATCCACTATGCTATCTGTTTTGGCAACTCCAATTCTATCTGCGAATTCGCGAATGGAGCTAGGAGTGTAGCCTCTGCGGCGAAGCCCGCTTATTGTGGGCATCCTAGGATCGTCCCAGCCAAGAACGGAGCCTTGTTCAACTAGTTCTCTCAAAAGCCTTTTGCTCATAACCGTATAGGTTAAATTCAGGCGGGCAAATTCAATTTGGCGCGGAAGTGCGGATGGCATTTTTCGGCTTGGCTTATAGCCTTTGTTTATCAAATCTTTAATTTCGTTGAGTACCCATTCGTAAAGGGGGCGGTGGTCTTCAAATTCAAGTGTGCATATACTGTGAGTTATGCCCTCTATCCAGTCGCCTATTGGGTGTGCGTAATCGTACATGGGGTAAACAACCCACTCGTTGCCTGTGCGGTGATGGCTTGTTTTTTTTATGCGGTAAATTGCAGGGTCGCGCATATTCATATTTGGGCTTTCCATATCTATTTTAGCGCGCAAAAAGGCATCGCCCTCTTCCAGTTCGCCTGCTTTCATTTTGCGGAAAATCTCCAAATTTTCGCTTATGGGCCTGTCTCGCCAAGGGCTTGGCTTGCCGGGGCTTGTAAGGGTGCCTCTATATTTGCCAACATCATCGCCTTTTAAGTGGCAAACATAAGCTTTTCCTGCCAAAACAAGCTGCTCGGCAAATTCATAGCACAATCCATAATAATCACTTG
>CAZIMU010000083.1:0-8079 GCA_964540355.1 uncultured Fibrobacteraceae bacterium
CGCCAGTCTTTGCCTGTTCAAAAATATCCAAGTATAAACCGCTGGGAACTTTTGAGCGAAGTTTCGCTAATTGAAATTTAGTATAACCGCTGATATGGTCTTTAAGTTTTTGCAGCTCCATATTTGGGCTATTGTTCTTCAACTGCAAAAGAATGTTAGAATAAATGGTGGTGGGTTTAAGGTAAGGAAAACCATATGAATAATAATTGGTTAAATTCTTGTATCCAGTTAAACCTAGATTTTCTTTCAAATAAGCAAAAGCGAGGGAACGAGTGCCGTTCTCTATAAACCAATATTTAGGCTCGTATCGCTCAATTATTTTAAAAGTGGTTTCAAGTGTGTTAATTCCGTTTATTCTACGTTCTTTATGTTTATTCGTAAAATCAAAAGGAGTAAACTTATTTTTCCAATAAAGGTTTATTCCTGGTTCGGTAGTAAAAAAACGCTTACAGCCAACAGAAACGTAGCACCACGTTTCGCAAGGGGGGGAAGCGAAAATTATACACGGTTTGGGATATTTATCCAGTTCCAGTATCGCTCGCTCAAAATTAGACAAATCCAAATGTATATGAGACGCGCCTAAACCTATACCAAACGAATACACTTCCAAGCTCGGGAAAGTCTTTTTTACTTCATCGTTTTCGCTGTCAAAAAGAGACCATATAACCATTGTTCATATCCTCATATATTGCTATAACTACTCACTACACGTGCCTATGTGACAAGCCCAGCACGTGTGTAGTTAGCGTGATATTTATCACATATTCGTCTAGTATCTGCTTATCGTTAGATTTATTTTTTTTTGTTGCTTATAGTATCCAAATGTCATTGTGCTACATTGTGTGCCGCATTTTTGTTGTCAGCCTAATAGAAAATGTCCGCTTTCTAAATCTCATATCCAACTTGTTGTTAATTACACAGACCCAAAAGCTAACATATTACCATAAGGTTTTAGCCACCACCCAACGGGAGACATATTGTTTATATGGCACATCATACGGTTTTTTTTATATATAATTGCCTTTTATTCAGTGTGTTTTGCGTGTCTAGGTGTCGGTGCGTTTGCGTGTCTAGGTGTCGGTGCGTTTGCGTGTCTAGGTGTCAGTGCGTTTGCGTGTCTAGGTGTCGGTGCGTTTGCGTGTCTAGGTGTCGGTGCGTTTGCGTGTCTAGGCGTCCCAAATAGACGGAACAATGCCAAGGTTCGCAATTATTCATATGAGCACAACAATATTTAAGGTTGCGACATTCTTTGCAACGACTAAAAGCAAAGCCAGTAGGGCAAAAATCAGAATTTGCATAAATACAGCGACTAATGTTCTTTACCATTTAGACAACTCCTTACTAAATTGCTTAATTTTTACAGTAAAACCATAACCATCTTTATGCTCTTTAACTTCCAAGCAATAATTTTCACTTAGCCAACTAATGGCACACTCTATTACTTTCGTCGCTACATATATCATTTTCAACGTCTCCTAATATTTTTCATTAAATCCCTTTTGCGAGAATTATTTTTATTTACGGCAAGCAAATTATTATGATTAAGCCGAGCTTGTTCAGAAGCTAAAAAACTTCTAATTGGTTCATTGTAAAAATTATGAAAATAATCTATCATAAATCAACCCCTTTATCATTTCTAACTAAAAACATTCTTTTGCAATTATCCTCTAAAATAATTTCTACACGATAATCGCCATTAGCTTCTATATTCCTAGCCAACAAACATTCAGCCAAACTATGAATATCTATTTCTATTCTGCCTTCCGAATCTTTCCTATTTAAATTCATTTCAATTTCCTCCAAACGAAAAAGCAAAAATCTATAAACAAAGCAAAGCCCAAGCCAAAGAAAAAAAACATCGCTTTTTCCTCATTGGTTAAAAAACTTTTGGCAGAATACAAACCGAATTTAAAGCCCGAATAATACGCCAAAGTATCACGCAAAGGGTAAAGAGGAACAACATCTATACAACTCATAACATATCCTCATCAAGCAAAATAAAACTCGCTGGTATAATACGCCGCCGAAGGAATTTTTCCAACTTTGGGTGATGCTTGTGCAGCCTGTTCAATTCGCTGGCTTTTATCTGTATTATCTGACAAAGCGAATATCTGACAACTTCCCTAAACAATACCAATTCTTCAACCAATTTCATTTAAACCTCTCCGCAAAAGAAAAAGCATTTGCCGAACAACGCCCAAAAAGTAATAGAGATTTTTCATTTTTTATTTTCTCCAAAAAAGCCAAACAATGAAAGCCAAATTCAAAAAAGACATAATCATATTTTTTTCACTCCAAAGAAACAAATATTTCTGTTTGAATTAAACCACAACCCAAATCAAAACCCCAATTCCAAAACAAACGCACAGATACTTTGCACTCTTTGCGAACCTGCATTAAAACCTGCGTTCCGCCGAACAAATAAACGTCTAAATCCCTGTTATTTGCCGTAACGGTTAATTGCTTGCCTTCTATCTGCAAACCCTGTAATTTGTCCTTGTAAGAAGATGTCTGAGTGCCATTCTCGGCAGTCTGCGTAGTCGTCAAATCTTTGACGGTAGAGCCATATTTCAAATAACCATCACTAAAATCACCAACGTAATAATCGCTGATATAACTAGCCCCTATTTTTTTGTAGTTTAAATCAAATTCGGTTATTTGTATCAAAACTTTAACGCTATACAAATAACTAGACGGCTTCAATGGCAATGTATCTATTCTAATGCTGTCTTTCATAAAAACATCTTTATCCGTTTCAACGCCTTGATTATGCGTAATAACCCTGCGAGCCAATTCCAATTCGTCTAAATCCACTCTTTGCACTTTCCAAAAAACACTACTGCTATCTATTACGGGAACACTCTTTTTCTTCTCAACGCAAGAAATTTTCTTTGTGCCTAAATTGCAAGAATAGTTTTTCTCAAACGCAAACGCCCTTAATTGTGCCTCTAAATACGTTTTGCTCTCACTGCTATAAAAAGGAACTATGATAGGGTAAGACATAGCCGCAGGCGGTAAATCAACCTCGCAGGAATAAACCTCGCAATAACGCGAAGCAAGTTCACCCAAACTGGTGTAATTCATTTCTACCAATGGTCTTTCAGTAGTGACAGCAAACGCCACCGCCCCGCCGCAGATTGCGGCTGGGGCTAGGGTAAGGCATAAAATTATTTTTTGCAGTCTTTGCCAAAGCATATTTTGCCCTCTTTAATTTCTAAATCTTTTTGTGTTTGAGGCTTTGCCACTTGTTCCACTTTCTTTGCTTCCTTTGTTTTATCCCCCATAAATCCTTTGCTTAATTTGTTGGAAGCGAAAATAAAGAAAAGCAGAACGAAAAAAACCAAAATCAGCTTTTTAGGAAAAACAAATTTTGTATGCTCTATCTTTATATTTTCCTCTACACTTCTAAAGCATTTGAATATCCTCAAATCGTAAGTAAATACAGAAGTGGCAAGCGGTGAGCGGTCTGTATTGGCACTCTCATAAATATGAAGCTTTGCCGTTTTCTTGGCTCCCACATAGCCCATATTGGTAATTCTGATTACTTGGCTAGCAAGCCGCCTAAACGTTATATCAACGCTATCTATGCTTTGCGTAACAGCAACCACAGTATAACCATAGTGCCTGTGCTCGGTTAGAAAAGGAATTACATCACGATTAGCGGTTTCTTTGAAATCCCTGCTATTAAAATAGTTCTGCGTTTCGTCCAAAATCAAAAGGGAATTATGGGCACTATCAAGGCTTAACATTTTTTGACATTCGTATTGTTTCGCAGGGTCAACAAACGTAACGTTGTCTATATTGTCGTGGTCTATTTCGTAAAGAGCACACATATTGACAAGGTTCAAACCCGATATATTCGTATATATCTTTTTGCCCTTTCGGAAAGCTGGCAAAAAATATTTCTGCATTACATAGGTAGTTTTGCCACTACCAGGAACACCCTCAATTAAGTAAATCATAACGACCCCCCGATTTTATATATTTTGGGTATGAATGAAGGCGAAGAAGTGAAAAAAGGATTTTTAAGGGCAGTAGGTTGCTTTATATTCATATTAGTTATTCTTGCATTTTTGACCTGCGAAATGAAACAATGTGCCAGTGAATTAAACGACCCTAATTCCAAATTAAATAAACAAATTGAAAAAGATTTAGATAAAACTATGAAGGAAACTAATAAAAAAATAGACTCCATAGTTAAAAGAAATACAAAAGCATTAGATTCTACTATGAAGGAAACTTTTAAAAAGAAATAATAAAACATAATTATCTCCGTAAAAAACGTAAAGTTAGACTAATAGTAATGCAAATGAGTGCGGTAGAAAATAAAAGACTTAACGCCCCACCCAAACCAACAGCTAACGCAAGCTCGGTAAAACAAGGGGGCAAAGAAGCCCAACCCCCAAGCAATTGAAGCAATGCAGAAAAATCTATTAAACCGAAAAGAAAATCTAGAAGCGGTGGTAAAACTAAAAGTATAATTTGAGCAAAAACCAAAGCGAAAATCTGTAAAAGGGAATATCCAAAATAATTCAAAATAACTTTAACTAAAAAAAGTATAGCCCCAATAAACAACATCATTAAAGGCTTTGCAATTATTAACTCAAACCAAGAAGTTAAAGGTTTAAAAAGTTTAAGCAAAAACCGAAATATAGTGCCACCAAAAAGCCAAATAAAAGTAATTATTTTTTGAAGCCTTACAGACCCCCACTTATTCAAAAACCTCATAAACAAATGCCAAATTTCTCTCCAAGAAAGTGTAAAAAGAAACGCAAGTTTTTTAAAAAAAGTTTTCAAAAGAGGAAAAAGAACCTTAGGAGCTAAAAAACTAGCCAACCAAATAGCAAAACGAACCAAAAAAGCTGGCATTAGTTACCCCCTCGCAAAGTTGCTAGAATCATACCCATAGCCATAACAGCGACAATAACCATAATTATACGCCGAATAACATTTATATTTTCACAAATAATTTTAGTATCTACCATAGAGCCAACTGTAACCTTTCCTTTCATAACACCGAAAGAAAGACCTCTAAACTCGGCTTCTAAACAATTACAAGCACCTTCGCCTTTAGGTAACGCCTTACGGACGGGTTCCATAGCTTTTTCTACTGCAGCTTTTATTTCCTCAGCCATTTCTTTATATGTTAAAAGTAATTTTTCCTTTGTTTTATCAACTATTTGCGTGGTGTCGGGTAATAAACTATCTAACTGCTTTTTAAACTTATCCGCTATATTTGTATCTAATTGCGTTTCTATTTTCAAACTATCATTTAACAAACTGTCTAAACTGGGAAATTTCAAACTATCTAAATCGTCAACTACAATGTTAGTGTCTAATTCAGGCTTTTCAATTTCAAAATCAAAATCAGGGTCTGGTATTTCGGGGTCTTCCTGTGGGTCAAACAAATCAACAACGAAATCTTTAAAATCCACTATCTTATCGTATATTTTCTGCAAAAGAGGCAAAGGGTTAGGGGGCGTAGGAACATTCTGCCTTATGACACCTTCTAACATTTCCTTCCACGACCGCAATTGAGAGTTAAAATCACCATTGCCACTACTGCTACTACCACCACCGCCACCACCACCACCGCCATAAACCCAAACCGTATCAGGGTCACGGTTAGGGTCACGAGGCCAAGGGCCCGTAACCTTAACGGGTGGGTCGTTAGGACTAATTTCACTACAAAAAACTAAATAACCTTCTTCGTCAGTTTCACAGCCTAATTGCTCCATAGTTTGATTACCGGGAACAAATATACCCGGAGTATAACCGTCGCCCCAACCCTCATCAACAATATCTCCAAACTCGTTAATAGAAACGGCTACGTTTAATTGCTCGTTCAAAACAGGGTCAACCCAAGGTATCCAACTATCGGGCAATTGAGAAGCAGGAATTACGGTTTTAGGGCAATTAGAAGGAAGTTTGAATAATTCATAACGCGGAGGGTTAGCATGAACACCTGTAAAATAAGCACTATCTATTGTGGCGATTTGTTCGATAGTGCAAGAAGGCGAGGTAGGGGGCGTAGGACTATCTATAGTCAAATTGAAGCCAGCAATAACAGACACGATAGCAGTGCCACTGCCTCTGCCACAATTACTAAGGTAAGAAGTAGAGCTAACAGCATAAGAATTACTAGTATTTGAACTGGTCGCAGAACATGAAGCAGGAGGGTCGCCATGTTCCTCACAAAACGGGCTGCCCGGAAGGTAAGAACCGCTATAACAAGAGGGGCAACCAGAGCCAGAAGGGACTTGCACATTATTGCAATAATAATCGTTAGAATAACACCAGCATTCTTCGTGGCGGGTATCGTCAGATACAAAAGAAGCGTTTACAGTAATATTGCCAGCGAAAGAAATAACAGAAGCACCTGCAGGCAAAGAAATAGAAAAAACACAATCACCACCGGGATTGGTAATGAGCAAAGAATAAGAAGCATCTTGCCAAGCATAAAACATTTGTGCGGTAGAGGAAAAAGAGGAAGGGGTGGAACTTATTTGAAAAGTCTTTGAGCAAACACGGCTAATTGGAAGCAGATAAGTTGAAGCCAAAGAATTTGAAAAGAAAAGTATTAGAATAAAAGGGGCTATCCCTAAATTAAAAGGCGGTAAGATACGAGAAGTAAATAAATTACGCATACTATTTACCCGCAGCTCTGTTTATTAGCTTTATTACAACCTTAATGGCAACAATGCCAAGAACCAACGCAATAGCGAAAGTAGCTGCTGTTGTCAAGTTAGCGTCTATTGTAGTGCTATCTATTGTAGTGATTTTACCCATTTTAATTACACTCCTGTGCCCACCTATTGACACCCAAGAAAAATTTATACATCATCTTACCGCCCCTTTAATTACTTTGATTACAGCACGAACTGCCAAAATCCCTGCCATAACACTCATTAGAAAAACACTCATTGCCGTATTATTAACCGCATTATTGAAATCCCTGTAAAAATCCGAACTATCACACTGAGAAGTCCCTATATACACCGTATCTATATAATCGGAAGCATTAAACAACTCGCAAGGGGACTGGTTCAAATAATATTTAACGCAATTTTTGCAGTCCGACAATGTATTATTGCAACAATAATCCACTATGCCATGAAAATCAACCCAATGCTTGCCACCAGTATCAAATTGGCAAAGAACATCGCACGTATAATCATCGCAAACAAAAGCCATTATTTCCTACTCCCTTTTTCCAGCCAGTCAATAAAAAGAAAAGAACAAAGCCAAAAAGCAAAACCGCAAGCGAGAAAAAAATAATCCCCAGCGGAACTATAAGCAGGAATACCGTCAATCATATAGACCTCTCAATGGCTACGAATACCCAAAACAAAACCAAAAAACCTGCAAAAGTGCCTAACATTTTTTCTCCTGCAATTCATTTACGATAATAGGTTTAACTTTATTAAAACGTTCCCAAACCTCATATTTACAAGCTTCGTCAAAGGGACAATAGCCTAACTTCATCTTAAAGCACCTTTCGCACATTCTGCCACTCATAGACTACCGCCCCCCCCCCTGTCAGACCCTCACAAACCAAACAGAGTACTGCAACAAATTTATCCTTTCAAGGAAAACAACACGTATTTTACGATATTTAGCCTCGCAAAAATCCCCGATATTTACCACGAACTTGGAAAACCTACAATGCATTATTTAGCCTCTTGCCAGCGGACAACAACTTGATTTTTATTATACGCTCTATGCTTTGTTTCGCTATACTTAGCAACAGAAATAACGTCAATAATAGGGCTATAAAATTTACCCTTTACAGGCTTGAAATACTTATTGCAAAGCACTTCAAACTCTTTCCTGTCGTCATTGTCTAAGTGAAATTTGGCAGTTTCCTGTGTTTTTCCGTCTGCACGTTGATAACTGCCTAACTCAACGCATTGTGCCAACTGTCTGTCCTGTGCCTGTGCCATATACTGTTTCTCCTGTGGTTAATGGTTATGTTTTTGGCAACATATACCACTAATCAGCGGAAAAACAGGCTAAGTTAACGATTTTTTAAACTTAGTAGGGGGAAACTTCCCCCTCCTAATAATTTTCTATCTTAAC
>CAZIMU010000084.1:0-8060 GCA_964540355.1 uncultured Fibrobacteraceae bacterium
ATGGGAGTTTTGGCAGACAAGGCTGGGATAATGTTCAGAACCTTGAATTCCAGCAAAGGTCCTGCCGTTTGGGGAAACCGCGCCCAGTGCGATATGAATTTGTATAGCGAAATTGCGCGAAAAACTTTGGAAAATTTGGAAGGCTTGGAAATAATAGAAGGCGAAGCGGTTTTGCTTGAAAAAAATGAAAAAGGTTGGAAAGTAGGTTTGCAAAGCGGTGTGCAAATACATTGCAAATCGGTTATAATCGCAAGCGGAACTTTTTTCAAATCAAAAATGTTCACAGGCTTAGACAAAGTTAGCATCGGTGGCAGAGTGAATGAACCGAGTTCAGATTTACTCCCAGAATCGCTTGGCAAATTGGGCATAAAAACCAGACGATTGAAAACGGGAACCCCAAGCCGCATAGATGCCGCAAGCGTTGATTTTTCAGAGTGCGAAGTTCAAACAGGCGATGCAAACCCTTGGACATTCAGCAGCAAAACAGATGCAAAAAAATTATGCAATTCTGCAAAATGCTACCTAACCAGAACCACCAAAGAAACACACAGAATTTTAGAAGCCGCTTTTGAAAAAAGTCCTCTTTTCACAGGCAAAATCCAAGGGCTTGGTCCTCGCTACTGCCCAAGCATAGAAGACAAAATAAAACGCTTTGCAGACAAAGAAAGCCACCAATTATTTTTAGAACCCGAAACAAAAGAGGCAAACAGAATTTACATAAACGGCTTCAGTTCAAGCCTGCCCGAAGAAGCGCAAATACAAGCGATGCGCACAATACCTGGGCTAAAAAATGCACGTGTTTTGCAAATTGGCTACGCCGTTGAATACGATGCAATTCACGCTACGGAACTCCACCCAACCCTTGAAAGCAAGCAGCACAGCGGTCTTTATTTTGCAGGGCAGGTGTGCGGAACAAGCGGCTACGAAGAAGCGGCAGCACAGGGCATAATCGCAGGCATAAACGCCGCTTTGAAAATAAAATGCAAAGAACCCTTTATACTTTCAAGAGCGGAGAGCTACATCGGCGTTTTGATAGACGACATCACAGGAATGGAATGGAACGAACCCTACCGAATGTTCACAAGCCGAGCGGAATATCGTTTATTTTTAAGAGCGGACAATTCAGAGCAAAGGCTTTGCGAAAAAGCGCACAAGGCTGGAATGTTGAGCGGTGAGGAATGGAAAAATTACGAGGAAGAAAGGAGCAGGGTAGAGGAGGCTAGAAAATTTTTGAGCGAAAACTCAGGAGAGCCGGAGCAAATCGCACCCATTTTGGCAGAAAGCGGTCAAGCGCAGGTAGCGGAGAAAACAAGGTGGCTTTCGGTGTTGAAAAGACCGGGCGTGAAAGCGGAAACCTTTTTTGAAATAGCAGCCCCGCACATTCCTTTAACGAGAAAAGAAAAATGGCATTTGCTTTCGGAAGAGCTTTACAGCGGTTTTTTTGTGAGGGCAAAAGAGGAGATAGCAAATTTGCAAAAAATGGCAAACCTAAAAATTCCAGAAAATATAGACTATTCAAAAATAACTGCTTTGAGCATTGAGGCAAGGCAAAAACTGAGCGCGGCAAAGCCTTTGACTTTGGGTGCTGCCGCCAAAGTTGCCGGGGTTCGGGCCGCGGATATTGCGGTGCTCAGGTTTTTAAATACTATCTAAGATGTTCAACCCCTGCCTCTCCCGCAATAAAAGCCTCTTTTGCAAGCCCTGCAAACAAACCGTGACCAACAAGCCCCGGAATGGAATCTAATTCTTTGCAAAGAGTGGCGGGTTCTTTTATCAGAGAGAATTTTGCATCTGCAATTATGTTGCCAGAATCGCTGATGGTAGGACCGTCTTTACACGCACCAGCAGCGCGAACTTCCATTGCTCCGCCCAAACTTTTTATGCAAGTTTCTACCAGCCCAAGTGCTGCGGGCAAAATTTCCAGCGGCAGAGGAAACTTCTCTCCAAGATTTTGAACCTTTTTCCCCGAATCTGCAACTATGACAAATTTATCTGCGAGGCTTGCCACTATTTTTTCAAGTAAATGAGCTGCGCCCCTGCCTTTTATCAAATTCAAATTTGGGTCTATCTCGTCTGTACCATCTATAGCAAGGTCTAAATGCGAAACAGAGCCGCTGTCTTTTAGCTCAATGCCAAGTTTGCGGCAAAGCAAGGTTGTGCTGAAACTTGTGCTAACACCAAAGAATTTCAGTCCCTCTGTTTTTTGCCTTTCTGCAAGCCTTTCTAGTGTAAAAAATACAGTACTCCCAGTGCCAAGCCCAACACTCATTCCGTTTTGCACCAAATTAGCCGCTGCTATGCCAGCTTGTTGTTTAATATTCGTCGTCATAATTTTCGCTTTCTTTTGGATAACCGTTTTCCAGTTCCATTATAGAAGCATTTTCAACAGAAACAACTCTTACATTGAAAATTAAATCCATTCCAGCGCAAGGGTGGTTGCCGTCTAAAAGAATTGTGTCTTTGCGAATTTCGCGAATGATAAAACCATTAGGCTCTTGCGGTTTTTCAATATCCATAAAAAATCTTTCAGAATCAGATATTTCTTCTTTTACTTCTTCATCAAAGCTCTCTATATAGCCTCCAACCCAAAAATCGTCTATGAACGGCGTTAATTCCTCTTTTGCCACTTCCATTACAAGTTGTTTGTCGTAAGCTCCGAAAGCCAGCTGATATGGCAATTCAACAGAAAACACATCACCTTCCTTATGACCTTCCAAGGCTTTTTCCAGCCCAGGAACAATGTTTTCGTTTTGGTAGCCGTGCAGGTAGAATACAGGGGCGTACGGTGAAACTTCCATAATTATTTCACCTTTGCCGTTCATTATGCTATACACAATGGATACTTTTTTATTCTTTGTTATTCTATCTAGCATAGTGGTAAATATAGAAAATTAATTAAATCTGAGCATCACAGCAATTTCAAAGGAAAGGGTTTGGCGAGTGTGGGCATTGCCGTCGTTTAGTTGTTCTCTTAAACGCCGATATTCTATATAAGCATTTGCGCTTGCAAGTTTGCTAAAAGAATAACCTGCGCTTGGGCGAAGATACCATTCGTGCGTACGTGCCGTAACGCTGCGGTTTACTTTTTTAAGTTCGGGCTCATAGCTTGTTTTCTCTTCGCCATTTGTAGTTTTTACCACAGTATGTACCCCAGTAGCTGTTCCGTTTGCAGGTTCGTAAGGATCAAAACCATCAACAGGAATGTAATCTTCCTTAATAAGTTTTCTATAACTATAACCGCTTGAAAGTTTCAAGTCTATATCGTTGTCTAACTTTATGTACCAACGCCAAAGTTGAAAACCTCTTTTGGCTCTAAGAGAATAAGCTATTGAAAGTTCGTCTCCAGCGGCATAGCCTCTATCTACCGTTTTGTCGGTATATAACCAGGGAATTGTTATGTAATAATCCTCATTAATTTCTTCCCAACCTTCAGTTTCGGGCAATTCAATTTTTGCTCGCCTCACCTGTTCTTCCATTTTTACCCTAACGCTGTTATCTATGCGAATATTGCCCTGCGTTAATGCGCTTATGCGAATAAGCGGGTTAAAATCTATTGTGGTTAGCCATTCATCTTCCGCACTCTGATAAGGGCGAACCGTGTAGCGTTCCTGATAGTCAAAACGGTGCGAAGTTGAAAGGCTGCGGAGTTTGCCATTGAAAAATTCAAAGCGATGTGCGAAATTCGGAACATTCACTCCAATTCCTAATTTTGGCCAAGTGGTTGTTGTATCTATGTATAAAGGATTTTCTCTTGTTTGCCTAAATGTTTCATTCCAAGTTAAATCGCCTTTAACGCCAATATCCCAAAAGGGCAGAGTGAGCGAGGTGCTATTTGTTAAATTGCGCCTAATGCTATGTTCAAAACGCCCTTGATATACAATGGTATCGGTATGCTTGTTTCTGTACTCAGCAAAATCTTCGTAATCATGTCTTGTTTTTAACCCCATATCGCCGCTGACTAAATTCCAAAAACCTCTGTTGGTGTAGCCATTGCCAAGACCAAGACCAAATAAATAGTATTGGAACGGTTCCACGCCCTGTTCTTCGGATAATTGCCAAAGTGCAAAATCTTCGCCAGTTGTTTGCAAATCCACGCTCCACATACTGCGAATTTCTTGCCACTTCAATTTTTCAAAAAAGTTGCTAACAGCGTTTTTTCCCGCTATGCCGGCCAGTTGCGGCAATTTTAAACTAGGAGAAAATTCAAAGCGGTTGTTCTGCTGAATTGTCCAAAAATTCTTTGAAAGCATTTCTTCGTCATAAAAATTAAAGTTATTTGGAATGGATTTATTTTGAGTAAAGCCGCTGTTAAAAGAAAATCTCATTGGCAAAAATGGAATCCAATCTGCCGAAAAATTTGCCCTGAAATCTTGCCTGCGATTTCGTTCGTTGCGGAAAATACCATAAGATTTGCTATAATCCCTTGAGCCAACGCTGTCTATTTCGTACGAATAAGCGGTTTGGTATATGGTATCTTGCACTCCTGTTGAATCGTTGGTAATAATTTGCAATGGATATTCGTAAGAAACTTCTCTAACATAAATTCTTCTATCGGTGTGGTCATAGTCAAAAATAAAATTCTTGGCAAACAAACCACCTTCACCATTTGGGTTGAAAAAATCTTCCTTCACAAAAGCCTGTCTATCGCCACCAGCATACATATCGCGGTTTATGTTTAAAGTGTAATTGAGGTTAAAGAAAGGCAAAATGTTCCAACGAATATCTGCTTTATGGGTTAAATCCGTTGTAAAATTTGTTATTTTTTCCACCTGTGGTTCCAAAAAATTCGGGTCTCTCTCTTGATTTTCACTTCTGCTATAAGCCAAGTCCATTACCGTTAAATCAAAGGTTCCAGGCCATAGTTCAACGGGCAGACTTTTATTGCCAAACAGATAGGTGCTGCCTCGTTCAAGAGGTCCCAGTTTATATTCTAAAACCGTGTTGTATTGGTAAATGCTGTCTGCGATTTTTGCTGAGTGCCGTTCGGTTTCTCTATAAGAATAATTCAAGGCGGGGCGTTCCAAAAACACTTGCCCTAAAACTTCTTGAAAAATATTGTTATTTTTTTTGTAATCTTTGCTAAAACCAATAGATAGCGTTCTTGAGCGTGAAAAACTTTGGTATCCCTTTGACTGGGAGGCCTCTCTCAAAGAATGTTCTTCGTTTGTATCTTTAACTTCCAAATCAACAGTTGCAAAATCTCCAAACATATCAAAAGCGTTATCTTGGCTAAGAGCAATGTCATCGTCTGGTTTTAAATATGGGCGGAGCGTTGTGGAACTATAGCCAATGCCAAAAGGCAAGCGCAAACCATAATCGTCTTTGAAAAATTTGTTTATGTTCAGGCTTGCAGTTCCATTTACGTCTAGGCGGGTATTAGCTTCACTGAGTGTTGGTTTTGGGCTTCTTCCTTCTGTTTTAAGCGTTGCAAAATTTCCGTCTTGATAGCGCAACTCGCCAGAGATGGAAAACACATCTGAAAAATCTAACTGTCCGTGCATTCTTGCGGCATAGCCCCAGGCATTTTCTATTCCAGAAAGCCGCAAATCATTAATCCAAAAAGTTCCATCCAAATCTTCCAAAGAGGCATTATTATCTGCTATAATAACAAAACGTATCCAGTTAATGCTGCTGTTAGATGGATTTCCCACCACTTTTATTATTTCATTTCTGCTATCTTTTGTTAAAGTGTCTATTTTCGTGTTAAAAAGCTGCCTACCAATTTTCAAATCTGAAAATTTGGAAAGCTGGAGAGAAAAAGCATTTGCTCTCCAATTATTGTCGTGGCAATCTTGAATTCGCTCTCTATCGCTACATTCGAGTTTTTCTGGCTTAAAAGACCATTCATAATAATCTTGGCTACCATCTAATCCGCCACGTCCAAATTGCAAGGCAAATCTTATGGGAGTTTTTGCCGCTTTGGTTTCGTAGTGTATTTCCATTTGAATATTGTTGTAAGAAGTGAAATCTTTAACTTCATTTTCAAAAAATTTAGTAGCACTCACTGCCTGCCCAGGATGCAAACCACCGTATTCCAAAAGCAAACTCTGTTCCTTTAAGGGGGTGCCAGTATTTTGGTCTCTTTCCAAAGGTGTGTTTGGCGACTTGAAATAAGAACCCATATTATCGCGATTATTTATAACCTGAACTCTCAAATAATTGCTGTCTGGAACAACCACAGCACCTGGAGCTTTAATTTCTGCATTTATTTCTCCAGTCACGGTTTCAGTAACAGGATTGGATATTATGCCAAACTCATTGCTTCCAGAATTTTCCATCCATTCATTTCCCACAATTTTAAAATCTGCTATTTGCACTCTGCCTTCTGCAATGCCTTGCCCTAAATTCCCGTACCAAAGCCTTGTAGAAACAGCTTCTGACAAAATATCTGTTGCAGAAATACCCGTACCAGATACTATTGTATCGAATTTATCGAGTGGTATGCGAAACCTGCGCCAACCGTTTTGCAATTTTTCAAACTGAGTTGCATCTTCTGTGCTTAAATCTATTTTATAGCGCACAAAGCGAATTTCTGTGTCTAACTGACCATTGCGATTTATATCTTCGCTATCAAAAGTTCTCTCTCCTGCATTTCCCTTTGTTCCGTTAATCTGTGGCGGCGGGTCGCTTAAATCTAGCAAATTGGCATTAAACCTATCTCTTGCAATATCGGTATTTCCACCGGCAACATTTTCTGCTTTTAAAGTATCGGAGCGGCACTGGGCAAAACGGCAATCCCAAGATACCAACCTTCCGTCAACTCCGGCAGCATAACCTAAACCCATATCGTTGAGCGGTTGCGTTGTACCTGGCATAGCTTCGGAATACAACACATTATTATCAGGTTCATAACCATTTATGCTCACAGCTTCGCTGATTAAACCCAAATCAACATATACAGAACCAACATTCCCTCTAACCACCATTTCTATATATCTCTTTTGCGATAAATCTTGATAATAAGAACCGTTAGGCCGCATAATTCCACCCCAGCTTTTGCCGCTCAAATTATCGTTTGGTCTTAATCTAAGGCTCAAAATAGTGAGTTCTCTATTATCAACATCGGTGCTGCCAATAGGTGTGTAAATGTGCCTGTAACGCATGGTAGTATTGCTGTGCCACACAAATTCTCCAGCGTGTTTGTAATCCAAAGGCTCTATGTATGTGGAGAGGTCGTTTGCAGTTCCACCCGGAGGGCTTGCCTTGAACCACATAAGCCTAGAAAGCGGATATTGCAAATTGAGCGCACTTCCTTCAAAATCATCTATAAGAGCAGATTTTCTCGAATTTGTATTTGTGTTATGATAGCTCGCCGCGAGTTCTCCCTCAAAACTCCATCTGGATTTTTCTTTTGAATTTATGAATGGAACGGCATTTATCATTTTATCCATTACTTGGGAACTATCCCTTAAGCGAATATTTGTTCCAAGCAAAATCCCAGAAAATGGTTCTCCGCCAAGGCGTGGATTATCGGTGCTAACATTTTGATTTTTGTAAAGAGCGGTTAAACCAAAAATAGAGCCTTCTGTGAAGGTCTTTAGCGGATATTCGGCTCTTGCTCCCAAAAGCAATTTGCTTTGAAATTCAAAAAGAGGTTCACATTCAAAATTAACCGTTATCTCCTTGTTCGGGTCTAAAGCGCGCTCGCTTATAAGTTCAATTTGCCCAAGTTCATAGTTTACCTGATAATCCACATCTCTAACCAAAACTTCTGAACCAGCCTTTAATTTTTCTGAATTCGGAGCAATATCCAAACAACCTCCGCCGCCAACCGAATAACTGCTGCTTGGGTCTCTAACGCTTATGCTTGTGCGCCTGCGTTTTCCAACAGATTCAAAATAATAAAGGGGCTGATAAAGATTTAAACTGCGAATAGGCATTTTATAAAGCGAAGCCATTGTAGCAGAAGAATCTATGTTTCTCAAAGGTTCAAGGCAGCGTTCTTTGGCGGTGGCAGCTGCATTTGCATAAGAAAGACCCCTATTATTCACATACCAATTTATGTCCCTACAAGGCAGTTGCATATCTCCAGTATATTCACCGCCTTCTTTGAGAAATAT
>CAZIMU010000085.1:0-7993 GCA_964540355.1 uncultured Fibrobacteraceae bacterium
TTTTATTGTACCGTCATCGTTCAAATCAGTTGTAACAATAAAATCACGTACTTTGCCATTCCAATCAAACAAAGACATCTTGCTTGATCGTCTATATATCCAACCATTTTCCAAATGAAGCGAATACCAAGTATCTCCCTTGGTATTAGGTTTTTCATCTGCAACGACATCAATTATTTTCAAAGAATGAAATTCTACCAATTTATTTGGATTTTCTTCTTCCTCTTCACCACGCAACTGATAATAACCTCGTTTTTGATTAAAATTCAGTATAATCCACGCTAATTCCTCTTTTTCAATTTTTTTAATTAATGCTTTTTTACGAAGATAATAAATTGTCCAATCGTAAGGAATTTTAGTATTTTGTTCATTTGCTTTAAAATCATCAACCATTTCATAAAATGATTTTTGAAAAATAAATTCAAAATCATTTTTATTTTTCTGCTCATTCTGAATTTCTTTCCACGCAATTTTTGGCTCAGTTTCATCTAAAAATTGCCCTAACCGCTTCTCAAAATCAATCTGACTAGCATAATGTTTCGGTAAAAAACCTAATATATTCAATACTCTATGTAAACGTTCACGGCGTAAAAGATGACGTTCACGTAACCGCCTTGTTCCCCGAAAGCCTGTACGAACAGCTGTTTGAGATTTTGATGGGGTTCCACCGCCAAAATTATCTAAAACTTCCTGACTCATTGGAATAACCCGAACACCATCACCCAAAATTTTGCCGATTTTCGCTTCAAAATCTTGTTCTATAAGCATCCACCCAATGCTATTTGTTCCTAAATCAAGTCCTAATATCTTTTTCATATAGGTAAGATAGAAATCTATCTTACCCCCAAACACCCCTCCAACAACTCCCTCTCCAACCCAAACATCTCCGATAAAATTTCTACACCTTCTTTGCCACCAAGTTTTCTCTGAGTTGAACCAGTTGGAGTTCTTATCAAAAGTTTGCCGTTTTGGTAATAATATTGAGTTGAAGTTTTTTTATCCAGTTTGTTGAATACCAAATATTTCATGGATTCACCTGTGTAGCTCTCTTCCCAAGCGAGGTTGAATTCTTCCATTGAACAGCCACCCAGCGGAAAATAAAAGCGGAATTTTGCCGCCTCGTTTGCAACGCCTGTCCAAAGGCAGAGATTTTCGCCGTCTCTTTCAAGACGAACCCAGTTCGGTTGCAAGGGAAATGTGGTCTTGTTTTGCTGCGGAATGTTTGGGGGGATGGGCAGGGGGTCAAAAATGAGATAGCCTGGGTCTAGAAAAAGTTCGGTTCCATTATCAACAATGCTCAGAGCGCAATGCGCATTTTTTACGTGCTTTTTATGACCGAGCAGAAGTTTGGGAGAGTATCCCAACTTCACAAGCTCACTATGCAAACGCATTGTTAAGCCAAAACACGTGTTTCCACCTTCTTCGTGGATTCTGAGAATTTTCGTCAAATTCTCATAAACCCAAAGCGAGGATCTATTGCATAGCGAAAGCAGGGGGAGCACTTTTTTAACCCAAAGTCTTCTTTACCTGCTTTAGTATCTCTGCATAGGCTTCATCTTCTTTTCCAAGAAATTCGGCCAGCTTCTTTATCATCTCTTCGTCTTTTATTCCGGGCTTGCTCAGAATCTCAACAATCTCGTTCACTCCTTCGTAATCTTGAGGATCTCCGTCTGTCTCTACATCTTTCCAACCGAGAACTTTGGCTATATTCTCTATTGCAAATTTCTCATCTTTAGATTTCATAATGGTCGCTATCTTCTTCATAACATCATCAGATATCTTACTATCAGAATTACTTGAAGCACCACCACTGGTTTTCTTGGAAGTATCTTCTTCCACGCTTACCAAATATCCAAGCCCGTATTGTAGTCCGTTTATTGTTAAACCAGCACCGCTTTGGCTAAAGCTAACTCCGCTCACAGTACCATCTTGATAAGCATAACCTGCGTTTTTCGTGCCGGAAGCATCGAAAACTTCAATGGTGTATTGTCCGCCGAGTACCATATTCTTGGTTTCTGTGTCTTTGCCATCCCATTTTACCTTTACATCGCCACCTTTGCTGCTTTCAACTGCAACTTCCAACTCAGCAACGGTTTTTCCGTCTTTGTCTTTAATAACAACAGTTCCATTTTTATTTCCTTCGAGCAAATGAATATTAAACTCCCTTCCGCCGCTTTTATAATCAATTGCGGCTTCCATAACGCGAACTTCCTTGCCCAAAAGCGGAGTTGCGCTGGCATTGGTTATGCTCTGCGCTTGCAAAGTCTGCATTTCCATAAATGCCTGCATACTGCTTGCAAGCGTAGAAATTGCCTGCGTGGAATTCTGCGTGAATTCAAGTTGCGAGAACTGAGCGAGCTGCGACACAAACTGAGTATCTTCCGCTGGATTAAGCGGGTCTTGATATTTTAGCTGTGCCACGAGCAAATTCAAAAATGAATCTTTGCCCATTTCATCTTTTGAAGCTTTAAATAGCTTGGTATCTCCCTCGCTCACAACGTTGGTACCAGCGGAACTAAGAGAAAGCTTGCGAACCTCTTGTTCGTGCGTCATATCAAAAAAACTATCGTAACCAGTAACAGCAGCCATAAAGCCTCCTTATGCTAAATATTCCATTGTGTTGTAACCCAGTCGCCGGCCTGTATCGGAATTCTCATCGTTTTTTACCGAAACAGCCAAATGCACTTCTTTGTTGCGATGGTGGTGCTTGCCCTTGCCATGCCTTTCTTGCTGTTCATGTTTCTCAGCCAAAGAAAAAGCATCTTGCCTGTCTCTTTGCTCAACAGAAACTTCCAGTCTATCTAAATTTATTCCTTGCTTTTCCAAACCCTCGCGCAAAAGCCCGATATGACTTTCTAGTGCGGCTTGCGCCGTTATGCTTTCAACACGTGCGTGAATTTGCATTTCTCCATTATTCAAAACAATGCGCAAATTCATTTGCCCCAAATGATCAGGACGAAGCTGCATTGTAAGTTTTTGTTCCCCTGTTGGAGTTGTTATGAATTTCGCTTGCGCCACAACTTGGCGAACAACCTCAAATTCATGTATTCTCTCTTGCATCCTATGCGAATTAGCCACAGGAAGACTTTGCAGTTTTTCACCAGTTTTTGGATTAACCGTTTCTATCTTTAAATCGCCAGCATCCCAAACAGCGCGGACTTCAACTTCTACCTTTGCTTGTTTGAAATCTATTTTTCCACCGTTTGTGCTCGCGCTTCTCGCTTCAACAATTTCTCTGAATTTCGAAAATACGTTTCCTTTTTCCGCCTTATTTTCGCTTTCAAGGCTTGTCCAAATTTTTTCAAAAGCATTTTTAACCATAGCAGACTCTATTTTTTCTGCATCGCTTTTCTCGCTTTTTTTAGAAACTGGCTCAATTGGAGAAATATTTTCATCGTCTATTGTTGCTGGCATTTTTACAACATTTTTCAAATCTTGCTCATTTATCAAGCCTTTTTCCACCAAGTTATTGATCAACTCGTAAAATTTATCCTTATCTTTTGGCTGGGTTCCCATTTCCATTTCTGCGCTAATAACACGCAGTTCTTCTAGCAATGGTTCTGTTTGTTCAGTTTGCACAACCTGCCTTGATTGTTCTGCATATGTAGGTTGTTCTACCTGTTTGAGTTCCAGTTGTTCAGTTTGTGGGAATTGCTCCGTCTTAATGAATTGTTCTGCTTGTAAAAATTGTTCAACCTGTTTGAACTCTCCAGTTTGCCAAAATTGTTGCCTGGGTTGCTCTGCCTGCCTTGACCCTTCAAATTGCCTGTACTGCTCCACTTGAATTGGCCGTTCTGTTTGCCTATTTTGCTCAACCTGTTTGGGTTGTTCAGTTTGCTTTGATTGCTCAACCTGCCTTGGCTCTTTTACCTGTCTAGGCCGTTCTGCTCGCCAAAGTTGTTCAGCTTGCTTTGGTTGCTTTGATTGCTCTGCCTGTATAGGTTGCTTCACTTGCCTTGGTTGTTCAGTCTGCTCCGACTTTTCTACTTGCCTTGGTTGTTCAGCTTGCTCCGACTTTTCTACTTGCCTTGGTTCTTCTGCATATCTAGGATTCTCAATCTGTTCTGTTTCAACATTTTCAAGTTTTTCAATTAATTCTCCCGCTTCTTTTTTAAGCTCTCCTAAAAGTTCAGGTAAAGAAGATTCTTCGGGATTTTTTAAAACGGTTTCATATTCTTGTGGGGTTATCATTCCCGTCTTCAATAAATCCGTGATCAAGTTCAAAAACTTTCCAATATCAAAATCCTTTTCATATCCTTGCATATTAATATCTTGCACGTCTTTGCTTGGCACATCACTAGATATCTTTGCAATCTGTTTTATTGCCAAATCAAGCCTTTCTAAAAGCGATGCTGTCAATTTTACAAAAGTATCCTTATCCCAATCAAGGGTATCTGCCTGCACAGAAAGGGTGCCTTTTTCAAGCAAATTTATTATGCGTTCATAAGCTTCCGTTCCAGCATCTTCGCCGAGTATTTGTTGCAATTGCATTAACACTTCGCTTTTGTTAAAATCCTGAAAGGTAAAATCTAAAGGCGCAGGCTGCTCTGCCAAATTCTCTGAATCACAGCTCGCTGCTGAAAATTCGGTCATAATCTCAGGCATAATATTATGCATAATGTCTTGAGACGACACTGCACTCAACACGTCCTCGAAATTGCCAGAAGCAATTTGGCAAGAACCAAAAAAAGAACCTGGACCCGAAATTTGGGCCACAACAGGAGCGGGCATTATAGAAACGCTATTCATAGTTTGTCCTTCCAACCTAAAATTTTTGTAATCGAAGCAGCCCTTTTAGCACT
Organism: uncultured Fibrobacteraceae bacterium; assembly: GCA_964540355.1. Lineage (GTDB taxonomy): Bacteria > Fibrobacterota > Fibrobacteria > Fibrobacterales > Fibrobacteraceae > Fibrimonas. The sequence goes on from CAZIMU010000085.1 coordinate 4,803, forward strand.
AAGAGCGCCTATCGCTGCCAAAAGTTTACCCTGCGTGCGAGTATCTGGAACTTTTTTTAATATGCGCGCAATGGAATTATCATCCAAATTCATCAAAATAGGCGCTGCTTCAACAGGTTTCATAGCTGCATAAACCTGCGCCAATTCTTCAATTTTTTGATTGGTAAGAACATCGGATTCCCCCACCTTTTTGTTTATTTCTTCTCTATTTTGGCTCATTTTTGCCAAATTTTGGCTAGTTTCCAGCTTTAAAAGCTCCAAACGGGAGAGTTCTTCCTTTAATTGTTGCTGTTTTTCCTCTAATTCCGCAGCTAATTTGCGATTTGCCTCGTAAAGTTTGCTCTGTTCCAGGTCCTGTGCCTCTTGGTCGGGCGAATTCCTTTCCAAATAGCCGGCAATCATTTTTTTGACTTCTACATTCAAAGAACCCACTTCCAGCCTCGCCATACCGCTTGCAAGCAAAACGGCAAAGAAAACAACTGGAAAAAGTAGCATTGATGCAATGCCCACGCCTATCAAATCTCTAGCACGTATATCCATACAGGTTTTACATGCAAAATTTGTGCCAAATTTTAGAAAGAATTGCGGGTATTTCTATAATTTAGGCAAATTTTTTAACAATTCCTCCAAAATATTGTCATCGCCGTGAGGAAGTATAAGGTCTTCTTCGGGGCTTACCCAAGACTCACCGGCTTTAAGCGGATAAATTGAACCAGAAGTAAGACGTCCATCTCTATTCATATCATTAAAATAAAGCAGTTTATAAATACCCTCTGGCACACCTTTTATTTCAAAATACCCCGACTCATCGCACTTTGCCTGCCACTCTCTGCCAAAAGATTTAGAGTGTCTAGTTAACTTTGATTTTATACTAGAGCTAGAGCCAGAGCCAGAACCAGAACCTATTATTTCTAGCAAGACAACCACTGTTTTATCATAGCCACCAGGTATATTCCCTTTCAAAGAAGCGAGTTTCAATTTTGAAATCGTGTTGAACTGAGTCAAAATTTTCTCTCTGAACAGGGTATCAACAACAGAATCCTTTTCCACCTGAACAAATTTAATTTTTGAGTCTGCTCCCCAGGTAGTATCTGCCGAGATTTCCAAATTAGCGGCATCAACTTGTTTCACTATAATTTTAACGCTGTCTTCATTCACATAAAGGCGAAATTTCAAAGTATCTGCCGAAATTGGATGGTTGTAATACAGTTTTATTGGCAAATCTGGCAGAACATTAGCAGCATCTTTTGCTGGTTCCGTTTTGGAAATATATGTTGGCGTAATTTCTTTTTCTGGGATTTTCTTAAACTTTAATTTTGCAGAACTCCGTGCAGTGTCTAGTTGCCTTTCCAAAGAATCCTTAGCATAAAGGCAGCGCATTGTGTAAAGGCTGTCGTTTTTTAAGTTATCAACCAAAAACACAGGATTTTTGCTGTTAACCTCAACATAAAAATCAGATGGGAAGATAGTATCTTTGCCGCTTATCACAAAGCAATTATTTTTTCGTTTAAACAGGGAATCCAAAACCATATTTCTAGAAAATGAAACCTCTATTTCCTTATTGCCCCTTTGAGAAACCGCATCCAAACTAAACGAAGATGTATCTAAATCTCCAAGAGAAAACTTAAGCAATGGCAAATTACCGCTTTTTTTTGGTGCGTTTAATTTAAACGGAAACTTCGCAATGCCTGCAATTTCGTTTATCGCATCTAATTTTTGATTGTTGTTTTCGTCTAAAAAAGCTACAGCCAAATACGAACCAGCTTGCATTCCCTGCAAAACTCCGTCTCCAAGGCTATCGGTTTGAGCAATATACAGAGGAACCTCTTTTGTGATACGAGGAATGGTATCGGCTTCTGCTTTTAGGGTTGAATCCCTGAATTTCTCCAAATAGCGTTTTTGTATGCGAGATGCGCCAATAGGATAAAAAGCCACAACAGGGAATTTCTTTTTTTTAATCAAAGAATCCTGTAGCAACACAGAAAAATTCGTTTTAAGGCTATCCAAGAAACTTCCTGTTGAAAATAAAATTTGGAATGACTTTTCCAGCGGGTTGCCCTGCAAATCTTTTATGGCATTTGTAACCGTGAGGGTGTAGGTTGTGTTGGAATCCAAAGGCTCGGTGGAATATATGCGCAACTTGTCGCCATCGGCTTCTACACGCAGCTTGCCAGAAATGGGTGGCGAGATTGCAACTGCTCCTGCGGGCGGTTTTTGAACTATCCACTCATCAAATTGCAAAATTAAATCCAAATTCAATTTTTGATTCACGGCATTTGGGGCAAGCGTTGTTCCGCTAACTCTAGGTGGCAATTTATCTTCGGGGCCTCCGGATGGCGGAGCTACAGAAGCACATGAGAATGTCTGAACCAAAATGGCTAGAATGAGCAAGAGAAACAGAATTTTAATTTTATTTTTCATTTTCCACCTTGTCTATTAGCAAAACGAATTCGCCTTTTGGGGTACGGTTTTTGTAGTGTTCTAGGAGTTCAGTTGGAGTACCTATTAAATGTTCTTCAAATTTTTTCGTGAGTTCCCGCATCAAGGCTACGCTCACTTCGCCATAAACTTTTTTTATTTCTCCCAAAAATTTCACAAGGTTGTGTGGACTAGCGTAAAATATAAGGGTGCTGTTTCCATCGTTTTTCAATTTTTGTAGCAGATGTTCCCTTTGAGCGCTTTTTTTGGGCGAAAAATTCTCAAATCTGAATCTATCTGTTGCAAATCCGCTTGCGACCAAAGCTGTTAATAGGGCATTTGCCCCAGGCACCGCCCTAACGGGAATATGCTCTACCCTGCAAGCTCTAACCAAATTAAAGGCTGGGTCTGCAATTCCGGGGGTTCCGGCATCGCTCACAAGGGCTATATCTCCGTCTTTTTTCAAATATTCAATATATTTTGGCGTAACCTGTTCCTTGTTAAAATCGTGGTAGCTTTCCATTTTTGTTGGTATTCCATAATGTTCAAGCAAAACCCTACTATGCCGCGTATCTTCTGCCAAAATAAGCGAAACTTCCTTTAAAATGCGCACCGCTCTGAATGTCATATCTTCCAAATTGCCTATAGGCGTACTCACTATGTAAAGCGTGTTCATTGCTCCTTGTTAAATATAGTAAAAACGTTATTTATTTCTCTCCCTTAAAAACCGTATCAAGCTAGAACTATGCACACCGAGCCTTTTTGCGATTTGG
>CAZIMU010000086.1:0-7794 GCA_964540355.1 uncultured Fibrobacteraceae bacterium
CTGAATATGCGTTTATGGAGAAATTCGGAATTGAATATGTCCCGATGCGTTACCTTGTTTATCCAAATGGAAAAACCCTTTCATACGAAAATTCTGAAATAGAAATAAAAAAGATGGTATCTGATATAGAGACGTTTCTTTCAAAATGATGTTCTTATTTCGCCGTTTGGCATAACAAATACAGGCTTTCCCTCAATAGCATACACATTAGGCAAACCCAAACGCCGATTTTCCTCCTGCGCCTTTTTCACTCCCCTATTGCCTAGGCGGAGCATTTTAAAAGCCTTTTTGTAATATTCTTCATCCATAGTTTTCTCCAATGAAATCGTTATATAAAAAATCATTTACCACATCAACATAAGAATCTTTTCCACTAGCAACAAAAATAAGCCCTCTTTCACCGTTATAATACAACTCCCAATAAGATACATTTTTTTTCGTTGCCAAAAAATTTTGCTTGCCTCTAAAAAACCTGCGAATAACATCATCTTTTGGAACATTATGCCCACCTTTTAAAACTCTATTTTTAATCCTTTCAATGCAAATTTGAGGATTATCCAAGAAAATGAAATGCAATTCTACTTCATACCCATTTTTCTTAAAATTCTCAATAACCCTATTATGATATTTCCCCGATAAAGTTGTTTCTACGATAACAGATTTCTTTTCTATCAAAATCTCATCCAATCTTTTAAAAAATTCCCTGCCAGCCTGCATATATGCTTTTGAAATATCTTGCGGATTTATGGACTTTGCAATTTCGTCTGCATTTAAAAAATCCAAGCCGTCTTCTTCTACAAGCTCTTTTGCAAGAGTGGTTTTGCCACTGCCATTGGGTCCGGCTATTATGTACAAGGTTGGCACGGTTGCAATTTAGAAAAACTCTAAACATCCCACACAGAAATAGCCATAGCTTCTGGAGATAATGGCTGCGGTTCGGGGGTTAGGCATATTTCGCAACCATATCCGAGGTTTTCCAATTTAGCGAAAATTTTGAATGAGGAAATATCGTTTCGGCTTGGAGTTGCGTGTTTTTTTATTTCAATAGGGTAATATTTTCCGTCTTGATAAATGAGCAAATCTATCTCGTGCCCCTTTTCGTCTCTAAAAAAATATAAATTCGGTTTTTCCCCATTGTGCCAATATGATTTTATAATTTCGCTAACCACGAATGTTTCAAAAAAAGCCCCCGATGATATTCCAGATTCCAAGGCTTCTGGCGTAGTCCAGCCGGCAAGGTATGCGGCAATGCCTGTATCTAAAAAATACATCTTTGGGCTTTTGATTAGCCTTTTGGTTATGTTTTTAAAATAGGGTTGCAAAAAGTAAATTATTCCCGAAGTTTGCAAAACGGATAGCCACTTTTTTGCCGCTGGCTGTGAAATTCCAACATCTTTTGCAATATCTGCAATATTCAATTCCTGCCCCGTTCTTGCAGCGGCAACTTTTAGGAAGGTTAAAAAAACAACTTCGTCACCAACATTTATAAGCTGTTTAACATCGCGTTCCAAATATGTGCGAATATAAGAATCATAAAAATCCCTACGGCTTTTTTCATTTCTATAAATAACATCAGGGTATGAGCCTTGCCATATTATCTTGAATGTATTTGGTATATTGCGACTTTTAAGTTTGGCGGGCGGATGTTCCGAAGGCAAAAAGGGCTTTTGTTTCAACCCCATTCCTTCGCGTTCATAAATTGACAAACCGAGCATATCTATAATTACTACCCTGCCGGCCAGAGATTCGGTGATGTTTTCCATCATATTATATTGCTGTGATCCCGTCATCCAAACTTGCCCGCGTTTATCCGAAGCATCGGCGAGCATTTTGACATAAGGGAATAGTTCCTTGGCGTATTGAATTTCGTCAATAATAACCGGAGGTGAATATGTTTCCAAAAAACCTTTTGGGTCGATTTTTGCAAAAGAGAGGTCGGCTTTATTGTCCATAGTCACATATTTACGCCCCGCAGTTTTGGCGTTTTTCAAGAGAGTTGTTTTGCCTACCTGCCGAGGTCCATTCACAAGCAATACCTTATCACTCCCAGATACCCGCAAAATTTCTGGGGTTAAGGTTCGTTTTAGGTATTTTCCGTTAGCCATTCAAATAAAATAGAAATATAAAAAGGCGTAAATCTAAAGTCGGAGTTTATATTTACGCCATTTTTAGGCGGAATCGCTTGGATATACCAAGCCTCGATTGGTGGCTTGTATTTTGGAATTTGCTATATTATCCGCTTCAAGGTTAGAAAATGAAATTGAGCGTTAAAATTCCTTTACTACTGGGAATAGTTGTTTTTGTGATTACTGCTGCCATGCTTGTTGTGGTAGAGCTTAAAGTTCGCGACACCATAGAACAATCCGCTTTAGAATCTCTAGTTGGCGAAACCGAGGCTAATGCGGCTTTTTTGAAATCAAAAATAGATTTGCACGCTGAAATACTTGCGGAAGTTGCTACCAGAATCAGAGTTAGAACTATGGATTGGAGCATTGTGCAGCCAGCTTTGAAAGCTGATGTCATTCGACTTGGCGCGCTTGATATAGCTATGATAGACTCATCTGGGACAGCTCGTTATGTATTGAGCGATACAACCATTAACGTGAGGGATAGGGCATATTTTCACAAGGCTATGGCTGGAGAAAATAGCGTTGAAATGGTAGTTAGCCGCGTCACGGGCAAAGTTGTTACGGTATTTGCCGTGCCAATTAGGAAAACCGAATTTATGAATTCGCCTATTATAGGCGTATTGCTGGCACGCAAAGATGGTGCGCAAACTCTTTCTAACCTAGTGGCAGAATTAAAAACACCGTACAAAAGCGGTTATGCCTATTTGCTAAACGAAGAAGGAACCATAATAGCTCATAGAAATCAGGATTTCATAAATAAGCAATTCAATCCCATAATAGAAGCCGTGAAAGATACTTCGCTTAAATCTTTTGCAGAGATGGCAACCTCGGCATTCAAGAAAAAAAGCGGAAGAACAGAATACAATTACGATGGTAAAAATCTTATAAGCACATATTCAAAGGTTCCTGGATTCAATTGGATACTTTTTATGAGCATAGAAAAATATGAAATAGAAAATAAATTAACACAAATAAGTATAGCTATAGCTTTGATAGGTTTTATATGCCTTATAGCCGGAGTTATAGCTGCTATAGGCGTGGGAAGATCCATTGCAAAGCCCATGACTCAAATGGTTGAAATTTCTAAAAACATAACCCAGGGCGAAGGAGATTTAAGCCAAAGCATTCCCGTGCATTTCAAAGGCGAAATGGGAGATTTGGCCCGCTATTTCAACAAATTAATAGCCACGCTCCGTATCCCCATAAGTGAGGCAAAGTCAGCGGTTGAGAATTTGAATACCGTTTCCGAAGAATTGTCCTCAATAAACAGGCAACTTGAAATAAGTCAGGCTCAGACTGGAGAAGAACATTCTCAGGAAATTTTGCGCATAGGTCAGTGCATACACGAATTGGCAGCAAAGGCAGAGCAATTAAGGCAGACTATGAATAAATTTAAGGTTTAAGCCGTTATTATTGCGCTTTACCCCCATTTTCTTGTATTTTCTCATAAAAAGCTTGATAACCTCTTAAAAATTTTTTATCTTTAAGCTATGCGGTATTTTGTGTTTTCAGGTAAAATTTTGCTGTGTTTTTTGTGTGCTATGGGTTTAACCCTTACCTCCTGCAAAGACGAAATGGATATTTCAGTAGCTGTTGAAGACCCAGACGCCCAAGACAACGAATACATTGAGCCTGCAGTTGAACAGTTCAAAGAACCTTCTGACTTAAAAATTAGCCCAAAAAAAGCCCGTAATTTCAATAAAGCAAGCGAAGCCCTTGTGATTATGGGGCAAGAATGGACGGCACAGATGTCTAATGCGGATAACGAAGAAAAGCTGAAAATGGCCGCTTCTTACGAAAAAGCACAAGACGATTTAATAAGAAAATTCGGAATACAAGGCAAAGAAGAATTTAAATGGATTCACACTAAGGCATTGACCGAATCCATTAACAGAGATGTTTTTGCACGAGCCGGGGTATGGATTAACAGATAGGAGTTCCAATGTCAATGAAAGGAAAAAAAGGCATAATTTTTGGCGTTGCCAACGACCGTTCCATAGCTTGGGGCATAGCGAAAAAATTATTGGAGGCAGGCGCAGAAGTAGCTTTTAGCTATAATGGGGAACGCCTAAAACGCAGTTTAGATAAATTGCTTATAGATTACCCAGGCTGCAAGCTCTACGATTGCGATGTCTCTGCCGAAGAAAATATCTCAAAAGTTGCAGAGCAATATAAAGCCGAGGTAGGAGGGTGCGATTTTTTGGTTCACTCCATCGGTTTTGCGGATAAAAACTACTTGGAAGGAGCTTTTTTGCCAACTCCCAAAGACGTGTTTTTGCAAGCAATGGACATTTCCGCATATTCCCTCGTTTCCTTAACCCGCTCATTCAAGCCCTTGATGGTAAAAGGAAGCTCCGTTTTAGCCCTCACATATTTAGGCAGCGAAAAAGTTGTTCAAAACTACAATGTTATGGGAGTGGCAAAAGCCGCACTAGAAGCCATTGTTCGCTACTTGGCTTACGATTTAGGTCCCGAAGGAATTAGAGTTAATGCCATTAGCGCAGGCCCTGTGAACACCCTTGCCGCTCGCGGAATCAGCGATTTCACCGATTTGCTCAAAATTCACCGCAAAATAGCCCCTCTTCGCGAAAACACAACTCCAGAGCACGTGGGTGGCGCGGCATATTTTCTTTTAAGCGAATTGTCTTCTGGCATAACTTCTGAAATAATGTATGTGGACGGAGGCTACAACACGGTAACTGTAGGCCCTATTTCCGCTTACGATAAAGAATTGTGATACCGCTTTTACTCACTTTTTTAGGCATTGTAACAGACCAAGATTTTGCAAAAGAAGACTCCCTGCAAGTTGAAGTTGTAGAAACTGGCTTTATAGCAACCGCATTTTTTAACAAACAATTTAAACTTGAGCTTCCGCAAGATACCGTGTGGAATATTTGCGCCAAAAGTGGTGAATTGGAGAAATGTTATGAATTGAAATACTTTGGAAGGGATTCAGTTTTTTCTGCGGAAATTTCGGGGAATGAAAATGTGGTTTGGTATGGGGGTGCAGAAGCGGGAACCAAAAGCGGAGAGCATAAAGCAAATGATGCAAATGCGGCTGTTGATTCTGCCTCTGTGGCTCAAGATGAGACTTCAGAACAAGTCACAGAGCTTAGGAAGGTTGTGGTGCAGCTTCGCAAAAAACCCAGGCGAAAATTGGGGGAATCTGTTGTTAGCGCAAAAAACATTAAGCGAATGCCAGGGCTTGCAGAGGCAGATGTTATGCGAAGCATACAAGCTTTGCCAGGAGTTGTGGCAAGTTCGGATTTCAGCACAAAAATATATGTTAGAGGCGGGGCAAGTGACCAGAATTTATTTTTGCTGGATAATGGGATTGTCTATTCACCAACCCATTTCTTTGGGCTTTTTTCCACTTTTCTCGTTGAAGCTGTTGATGAGGTTAAATTCTACAAAAGCGGCTTTCCTGCAGAGTATGGCAACCGACTCAGTTCCGTTGCCGCCATAAACAGCAGAAAGGGCGGAAACGATACACTTGATGAATGGTTTAGCAAAAATTCTGTGAAAATAAGCACATTTGCCACCCAAGTCCACACCGAAGGGCATCAGGGAAATGCCAGATGGGTTTTAGCAGCGCGAAGCACTTATATAAAACAGATTTTGGACTTTTTGAAAGCTGTGGGAGCAACCGATTTCAGCGTGGACTATAAATTCACGGATATTCAGGGAGCCTTTGATTACGATTTGGGCGAAGGCAAGGATTTGCATATTGCCATATATACAGGAGCAGACGTTCTCAACTTTTCGCCTCTTTTTGTGGAATGGGGAAATACGGTTATTCCCATAAATTTTGGGTGGAAAATAGATGATTACTGGAAATGGAATAGTGGTTTTTCTTATAGCGAATTCCACCAAGATTTTAAAATTGAAAAGATGCTTGGAATGGAAAACGGGGTTAGCACACTTGCAAGCCGTCAGTCTCTTGCTTATTCTGGAATTGACAAGCATACCTTTGCCTTTGGTTATGATTTGGAATTTTCCAAAGTTTCTTTTGTGCAAAATGTTGAGATAACCGGACAAAAACTAGAAGACTGTCCAAAAACACGCCATCATATTCTGTATGCTCAAGATACTTGGAGACCAGATTTATGGGATGTGCAATATGGACTACGGTTAAATTATCACGAACTATCCAAACACTTTGGTGCAGAGCCGCGCTTTGCCGCTTCTTGGGAGTTTGCGGAAAATCAAAAATTGGAATTCCACACAGGCTATTATTTGCAATACCTGAACAGCATTATGTTTTCTGACCAAGAATCATTGAACGAATTTTATTACCCTGCCCGCGAAACCGCAATAAATGGAACGGTAAAACCGTCTAGTTCTATTCTATCTGCAGTTGGTTATTCTCGGAGCAATATTTTTGATATGTTCAATTTTAATGCAGAGGCTTACTATAAAACCCAAAATAATTTAACGGTTTATAGCGAATCCGACCTTGACTCGGTTTCCGCAGAGAAAATAGAATCGCTTGGAGATATGATTGTGAGTGGCGAGGGTTATTCCTTTGGTTATGAACTTTCATTGCAAAAACCGGAGGGTTTTTTAAGCGGTAGCATAAATTTCAACCAAGGCTGGTCTGTTTTTAAAGATGGACCAAACGATGCCTATTTTCCCAACTGGCATCAACCCTTTGCTTTAAAAAGTGATGTATCCGTTAACTGGTTTGAAAAAAAACTCTTTTTGCGTACCTCTTTTCAATTAAAATGGGCAAGCGGAATGCCATACACCCCGTACCTGGGTTATTTTTCAACATATAGAATGGACGAAAGTTTCCCAGGTTATGATATGGTTTCGCCACTCGGCAATAGAAATGTAACTATGCGAACACCTTATTTTAGACTGGACACAAAAATTATCGATTGGGGCAAAAAAGATAAATGGAATCTCGGACTTACAATCTTAAACCTAACCGATCACGATAATTTATTCTACATATTCTACAATACCGACAAAAACCCGCCAGAAGAACAAAAAATCTACCAATTCCCATTCTTCCCTATGCTGGTAAATTTTGAATATTATTTTTGATTAAAAATTCTTTTACTACATTACTCTACACATCGGAATTCAAAAAATGAAGAATATCTTGAGAATAATTCCTGCAATCCTGGTTATGGCAGCACTTTTTATGCTTTCAACTTTGCCGGGCAATGATCCTTTTTTAAATTCCATCCATCTCGGTGACAAAATAGAACATTTTATAGCTTACTTTGTTTTGGGAATAACATTTTGTATTTGGATCTCAAGCAAAAAATGGCTTGCAAAACCCATAATTTACGGCATATTTGTAATTGTTTTATGTACGCTTTTTGGAATTAGCGATGAATATCATCAAACATTTGTCCCTGGGCGCTCTGCTGATTTATATGATTTAGCTGTGGATTTTGCCGCAAGTATAACTGCTGTTCTTGTTTACTTCTTGTTTATCAAAATAAAAAAATGAATAAGGCATCCCTAATAATAGCTACTAGCCTACTTGCAAGCAGGGTTCTAGGTGTTTTGCGCGAGATGCTCCTTGCAAAAATTGCAGGCGTTAATGAACAAAAAAATGCCCTTGACTTGGCATTTATGATTCCAGATATTTTGAACCATTTAATAGGTACAGGTTTTTTATCAATAGTTTTTATATCGCTATTCACAACTC